>JAQSDW010000009.1 GCA_029946105.1 Reyranella sp.
CTATTCCCGATTTCCTCTTCGGGCTGGGCTTCACCGACGACGCGGCGATCCTGGTCGCGGCCTTCACGGCGGCCCGCATGCACATCACCGAAGCGCACCGCATCAAGGCGCGCGCGTGGCTGCTCAAGGAGCAGGCGTCGACGGCGGCTTGAGCGCCTCGGCGCGACGCCGCTCGCGGCCGAGCTGGTGTTCGCGGTGGGCGATGTAGAGCGCCGAGGCGATGACGATGGCAGCACCGACGTAGGTCCAGACCACCGGCATCTCGCCCCAGACCAGCCAGCCCACGAACACGGCGAACGGCAGGCGGAGATATTCGAATGGCGCCACCGCCGACATCTCGCCCGCCTTGAAGGCCTGAACCCAGAAATATTGTCCGACGGTGGCGGCGAGCGCGATGCCGATCGCCAAAGTCCAGCCCCAGGCGTCGGGCCAGCGCCAGACCCAGATCGCCGGCAGCACCAGCAGCAGGGTCGAGAAGATCGCGAACTGCGTCAGGATCATCAGGGGCGTCTCGGAATCGCTGAGACGCTTCACCAGCAGGATCGAGATCGCGACGGTCGCGGCATTGGCAAGCGCGATCAGGGCGCCGAGCTGCAGACTGCCCGCCCCCGGCCGAACCATCACCATCACGCCCGCGAAGCCCACGATGGTGGCGGTCCAGCGCCGCCAACGCACCTTTTCCTTGGCGATGGCGACGGCGACCAGGACCGAGAACAGCGGCTGCGAGAAGGCGATCGCCGTGGCATCGGCCAGCGGCAGCATGGAGACAGCGTAGAAGCCCAGCACCATCGAGGTCGTGCCCATGAAGGTGCGCCAGAAATGGCCGGCGATGCGCTTGGAGTGCCACGGCTTCACCCGGCCGGTGATCATCATGGGCAGCAGCATCAGCACCGAGAGGGCGGCGCGGAAGAACGCCGTCTGCACGCTGTCGATCTGTTCCGACAGCAGCCGGATCATGACGCCGGTCGAGGTGAAGATGAAACCGCCCGACACCAGCCACAATGCACCCTGCACGTTCGGCGGCAGGCGTCGCAGCCAGGCCCGCACTAGGTCGGGGCCCTGTCGGAGTGAGATGAATTCATCTCAGATCTTGCGGTCATGGCCGACCCAGTAAGGCTCACGCAGATCCCGCTTCAGCACCTTGCCGACCGGGCTGCGCGGCAGGGCGGCGATGAAGTCGACCGACTTGGGCGCCTTCACCCCGCCCAGCTTCTCCTTGGCGAGGCCGATCAGCTCCTCGGCCAGCTTGTCGGAGGGCGCAACGGTGGCGCCGGGCTTGAGCTCGACCACGGCTTTCACCGCCTCGCCCCATTTCTCGTCGGGCACGCCGATCACGGCGCAATCCTGCACCGCGGGATGGCTCCACAGCACCTGCTCGACTTCGCTCGGGAAGACGTTGAATCCGCCAGAGATGATCATGTCCTTCTTGCGATCGACGATGTAGACGAAGCCGTCCTCGTCGATCACGCCGATGTCGCCGGTATGATGCCAGCCGAAGGTCGAGGCTTCCTCCGTCGCCGCGGGATTGTTGTAGTAGCCCGAGGTGACGAGGCCGCCGCGCACCACGATCTCGCCGCGCTCGCCGCGCGGCAGGATCCTGCCCTCGTCGTTCATCACCTCGAGCCGGACCAGCGGCGAGATGCGGCCGCAGCTCGCCAGCCGGTGACGGTTGTTGCTCTTCAGCGCCTCGACATGATCCTCGGGCGAAAAGAAGGTGCAGATCATGCAGGCCTCGGCCTGGCCGTAGGTCTGGGTCAGCACCGGCCCGAACACCTCGATCGCTTCGACTAGCTTGTCGACCGACATCGGCGCCGAGGCATAGACCAGGTTCTTGAGCGACCTGTAGTCGTACTTGCCGACATCGGGATGGGCCAGAAGCATGTAGATCAAGGTCGGCGGCATGTAGATGTGCGTCACCTTGTGCTTTTCGATCGCCGCCAGGATGCCGCCGGGATCGGCCGTGCCCATGAAGATGTTGGTGCCGCCGAACGGCAGCATGGGAAAGGAACAAACGCCGGCCGCGTGCGTCATCGGCGCCACCATGAGATGGACCGGCGGCTGATCGAGCGGCATGCAGGCCCAGAAGATCGAGTTCATGGTCTCGATGTTGCGGTTGGTGATCTGCACGCCCTTGGGCCGACCCGTCGTGCCGCCCGAGCTCGCAAGGAAGGCCACGCCGTCGGGATCGTCGGGCAGGTCGGGCGCCTCGGCCCGCTGTGCGCCGAGCCAGTCCTCGAACGATGGCCGGTCGATGCAGATGAAATCCTTGATCTTCGGACAGGCTTCCTTGATGCGCGCCAGATAGCCGTCGAAGCTCGAGTGATAGAAGAGAAACGCCACATCCGTGTTGTTCAGGATGTAGAGGTTCTCCTCCAGCGCGTTCCTGGCATTGACCGGCGCCCAAGTGACGCCGGCGCGCACGATGCCCAGCAGGCAGGCATAGGCCGCGGCATGGTTGGGACTATAGACGGCGGCCTTGGCGCCGCTGCCCAGGCCTGCGGCGAGCAGGCCGTTGGCCACGCGATGGCTCTGACCGCGGACCTCGGCATAGGTCCAGCCGTGCGTGCCGTCATGCAGGCAATGCCGCTCGGGAAAGAGATCGGCGCCGCGGTCGAAGTAATCGATCAGTCTCATCGTGTCGCCTGGAAGGGGTTGAAGGTCGGAACGGCAAAGGGCTGAAAATCGCGAACATTGCGTGTCACGACGGTCAAGCCATGTACCAGTGCCGTGGCCGCGATGCGGGCGTCGTCTGCAAGGGTGTCAGACTTGCGGTGCATCAACTTCGCCCACATCCGGCAGATCAGCGTATCCATCGGCAGGACCTCGTAAGCGCGCGAGACCTCATCAGCCCATCGCTCGATCTCGGCCGCGCGGCCCGGGTCCTGATCGCGGGTCAGCTCGATACCCGCCTGCATCTCACCAAGAGACACTGCCGACACTCGAAGCAGACGATGATCGATCGCACCGAGCCAAGCGAGTACGCCGCCATGCGGCCGGCTACGGCGCAACTCGGAAACGACGTTCGTATCGAGCAGGTACATGCCGTTCTCAGTCGAAGCGCGGCGATGGCCGGCGAGGATGCTTGCCTCGCGGCGGGATCTCAAAGTCGCCTCGGCCTTCATCCGTCAGCAGAAGCTCCTTCAGCGTTCGCACTGGCGCCCCGTGCAGACGGCGCCACTCTTCGACGGGCACGAGAACTGCCGCATCGCTGCCGCGCCTGGTTACAAGCTGCGGTCCATGCTTGAGGCAGGCATCGAGCATCTCGCTGAACCGTGCCTTTGCGTCCTGAACGGGCCACGCCTTCATGGATGACTCCTGACTAGTTATCTGACTAGTCTTCCATGTAAGCAGGGCGATGCCATTAGGCAAGCGGCGGCGTGGTGTCGCCGACACCGAGCGCCCGCTGCATCAGCACCGAGTCGAGCCAGCGGCCGAACTTGAAGCCGATGCTCTTCAGGGTGCCCGTCATCTCGAAGCCGCAGGAAGCATGGAGCCTGATCGAGGGTGTCTGCGCCGAATCGCCGATCACCGCCACCATCTGGCGCTTGCCGGCCGCCGTGCACTGCTCGATCAGCACCGGCAGAAGCGCCTTGCCGACGCCCTGCCCCACGGCCTCATTGTCGATGTAGATGGAATCCTCGACCGAGAACTTGTAGGCGGGCCTGGGCCGCCAGTTGCCGGCGTAGGCGTAGCCCATCACCCGGCCGGCGCGCTCGGCCACCAGGTGGGGGAGGCCAAGATCGAGCACCGCGGCGCGGCGCTTCTTCATCTCGGCGAGATCCGGCGGATCGACCTCGAACGAGGCGGTGCCGTGCAGCACGTGGTGTCGATAGATTTCGGCGCAGCGCGCCACATCGGCCTCGGTCGAGGCCCGCACGATCAATCCGCTCACGCCTGCCATTCCCCGCTTCGTTTCACGCGGGGACTATAGCGCGTCGGCGCCTTGTGCGCGCGTCTGGGCGCTAGTTGCCGCCGCGCCGCATCTGGCCGGGATCGGGGCCGTCGAACTTGAACAGCGAATCGGCCAGCTGCCCGCCGGCCTGCACGTCCTGCAGCGACACGTTCACCTGGTTGCCGCGGTTGTCGATGATCGTCCAGCCGCGCAGCGCCATGGGATTTTCCGACACGCGGACGATCACCTTGCCCTCCTGCGGCTTCTTCGCCTGGCTCATGGTGAGCTGCAGCATGCCGTCCTGACGCTCGGCCTTCTCGACCTGGAGGTCGCCGCCGGTCAGCGACAGCGGCTCCTTCACCAGGAACGACGCCGCCGTCCAGCCGATCGGCCACTGGCCGAAATCCTTGGTTGTCGGATCCCACATCGTCACCTGCGAACCATCGGCCACGATCTTGAGCTGCGACGGCGCATCATATTCGAAGCGCATGCGGCCCGGGCGGCGCACGTAGAGCGTTCCCTGCACGACCGAGCCGTTGGGATTGCTCTGGACGAACCGCGCCTTCAGCGTGCGGATCGAGTTGAAATATTTCTCCACGTCGGCGGCAGCCGCCTGACCCTGCGCCACATTCTGGGCGGTGGCCGGGCCGGCCGCGAGGACCGTGGTGAAGGACAACAGAAGAGCGGCAAGGAGGATACGCATGGGCTGCATATGAAGATCGAATGCGGCGGAATCAAGCAAACTGCCCTCTTCCCAACGAGGTAAACGCCCGTTTACCATGCAGGGGGACCAACAGGGGAAGCTCCATGCACGTCGGAATGGCCGCCGTCTTCCAGAACACCGGCCGTGCGCTCAGCGACCGGCAGATCTACCTGAACGAACTGGCGCTGGCCGACATGGCCGAGCCGCTGGGCTTCGAATCGATCTGGTCGGTCGAGCACCATTTCACCGACTACACCATGTGCCCCGACGTGGTGCAGTTCCTGAGCTACATGGCGGGCCGCACCAAGCACCTGCGGCTGGGCTCGATGGTCGTGGTCCTGCCGTGGCACGACCCGATGCGCGTCGCCGAGCAGATCTCCATGCTCGATCACCTGTCGGGCGGCCGCATGATCCTCGGATTGGGCCGCGGCGCCGGCAAAGTGGAATTCGACGGCTTCCGCCTCGACATGGGTGACAGCCGCGAGCTGTTCGTCGAATACGGCGAGGCGCTGCTGAAGGGCCTCGAGAGTGGCGTGATGGAATACCAGGGCAAGCACTACAAGCAGCCGCCCGTCGCCATCCGGCCGGCGCCGTTCAAGAGCTTCCGCGGCCGCACCTATGCCGCCGCCGTCAGCCCCGAGAGTGCGCGCATCATGGCCAGGCTCGGCGTCGGCCTGCTCATCATTCCGCAGAAGCCGTGGCGCGAGGTCGAGAAGGAGCTCAGCGAGTACAACACGCTCTATCGCGAGATCAATGGCACCGACGCGCCGCAGCCGATCTCGGCCGGCTGGACCTTCGTCGACGACAGCGCCGAACGCGCGCGCGAGATGGCGATCAAGTACATCGGCGGCTATTACCGCACCGTGCTCGACCACTATCAGTTCGCGGGCGAGCACATGAAGAACCAGCGCGGCTACGAGTACTACGCCAAGATGAACGAGAAGCTCGCCGTCTACGGCGACCAGAAGGCGATCGAGTTCTTCGCCGACCTGCAGGTCTACGGCACGCCCGAGCAGGTCTACGACAAGATCATGAAGATCCACCAGCAGACCAATAATTCGGCCTATGTCGGTGTCTTCTCCTATGCCGGCATGCCGCACGAGGAAGCGGCGCGCAACGTGCGCCAGTTCGCGGCGACCGTGATGCCGGAACTGAAGAAATTCGATGCTGGTGCGGAGATCGACCGTTCGCAGGCGCTTCCCGACTTGCGATTCGCCGCGGCCGCGGAGTAAGAGCGCTCTCCCCGGAGGAAGAGAAACATGCATCGATCTTCGGTCGCGGTCGCAATGGCCGCGGTGTTGAGCGTGTCGTACGGTGCTGCCGCGCAGTCGATGGTCGAACGCGGCAAGTACCTGGTGGAAAGCATCATGGGCTGTGGCAATTGCCATACGCCGCAGGGACCGAACGGCCCGTTGCCGGGAAAGACCCTGGCCGGCGGCCTCGAATTCGAGCACCCGGGATTTTTCAAAGCCTATTCCACCAACATCACTCCCGATCCGGAAACCGGCATCGGCAAATGGACCGACGCCCAGATCAAGGTCGCGATCCGCGAGGGCCGGCGACCCAACGGTACGCTCATCCGCCCACCGATGCCATTCGAGCTCTATCGCGGCGTGGCCGACGCCGATCTCGATGCAATCGTGGCCTATCTGCGCACGGTGCCCGCAGTGAAGAACCTCACGCCCAAGTCGATGTACGCAATCCCGCTGCCGCCCACCTACGGGCCGACGATAGACAAGCCCATCGCGGCGCCACCCAGGTCCGACAAGCTCACCTACGGCGCCTATCTGGCCGGGCCGCTCGGCCATTGCATCGAATGTCATACGCCGCCGGCCGCAAATGGCCGCGCTCAGTACGGCACGTTGCTCGGCGCCGGCGGCAGGCATTTCCCGGGCCCGTGGGGCTTGAGCGTGGCCAAGAACATTACGTCCGATCCCGAGCAGGGGCTGGGCAAGTGGTCCGATGCCGAGATCGAACGTGCGATCCGCAAGGGCATCGACCGCCAGGGGCATCCGCTGAAGCCGCCGATGGGCTTTACCTACTACGACGGGATCTCGGCCGACGACATGGCGGCCCTGATCGCCTACCTGCGCAGCCTGCCGCCCAAGATGACGCCCTGAAGCGGACGCGGCGGGTACGTCCCCGCCTCTGGCGTGGAGATGACGCTGCGCTAAGGTGACCGGTAATGACCGAAGCTTCGCCCGATGCTGGCTGATCTCAAGGCGGCGTGGCGGCTGCGTGGGCCGACGATCGGCCTCTCCAGGCTCGTCCAGGTCGCCGTGCTGATCCTTCTCGCAGGATTGAGCGACGGCGTGGGCCTTGCCCTGCTCATCCCGCTGCTGAATTCGCTGGGGGCGCCGACGCCCGAGACGACCGGCGCCGCCGCCTGGTTCTTTGCCTTGCTCCCCGCCACCCTCACCGGGCTGTTGATGGTGTTCGTGGGCGTTGCCATCGTGCGGGCGATCGTGGGCAGGCTACGCGAGGACGCGGTCGCGCGCCTGCGGTTCGACTTCACCGTCGGCCTCAAGATCAAGGCCTATGCCGCGATCGCCAATGCTTCCTGGGCCTACCTGCGCCGCAAGCGCACCGCCGATTTCCACGCCGTGTTCACCAACGAACTCGGCCGGCTCGAGCATGGCGCGCAGCTGTTGCTGGAGTTTCCGGCGCGGGTCGTGATCTTCCTGGCGCACATCGCCGTCGCCTTCGTCATCGCTCCCGCCTTTTCGGCCCTGGCGATCGCGCTGGGTCTTTGCCTGGCCTGGGGCCTGCGGCGGCGGCTTCTCGAAAGCCGTCGGCTGGGCGACATCGTCTCCGACGCCGGCACGCGCGTCAGCCGCGAGATCACGGAGTTTCTCCAGGCGCTCAAGCTCACCAAGGCCTACGGCGCCGAGGCGCAGCACGTGCGCGCCTTCGCCGACGCCGTCGAACAGGACGAGGGCGCCGGCCTGGCGAGCAGCCGTCTGCTGGCCAACACGCGGCTGATCCTCGAGGTGGCGACGGCGGTGAGCCTTGCCGCCCTGCTCTGGCTGGCGGCCGAATGGATCGGCCTACCGCTGGCAAACCTGCTCGTCCTGATCTTCGTCTTCCAGCGGCTCATGCCGATGTTCCAGGACATGCTGGATCTGGCACAACAGCTCGCGCATTGCTCGTCGGCTTTCCCGATCGTGGCCGCGACGATCGCCGAGTGCGAGGCCGCCGCCGACCGGAAGGACGCGGCGCCGCCGGCACCTCTGCCGTTCGAGAAAGAACTGCGCTTCGAGAGCGTGGACTTCGCCTACGACCCTGCGGCCGGCGACGTGCTGCGCGGCCTCGACCTCGCCCTGCCCGCCGGATCCCTCACCGTGCTGTCGGGCGTGTCGGGGGCCGGCAAGAGCACGATCCTCGATCTCGCCGGTGGGCTGATCGTCCCGTCGGCAGGCCGGCTTCTCGTCGACGGCGTCGAGCTGACTGCCGAGCGCGCACCAGCCTGGCGCCGCTCCGTCGGCTACATGGCCCAGGAGGCCTTTCTCTTTCACGACACGATCCGGGCCAACCTCGCTTGGGCCGCACCCGCGGCGTCGGACGAACGGATGCTGGACGCCATCCGCCTGGCGGGGCTCGACGAGCTGCTGCGGGACTTGCCCGCGGGCCTCGACACTGTCGTCGGCGATCGCGGCGCCAACCTGTCGGGCGGCGAGCGTCAGCGCCTCGCGCTGGCGCGGACGCTGCTGCGCCAGCCGCGGTTGATCCTGCTCGACGAGCCCGCGAGTTCCCTCGATGCGCAGAACGAAGCCCGCCTGCTCGACACCATCGCCGGCCTGCATGGACGAACGACGATCCTGCTGGTCACGCACCGGCCGACGGCGATCACCGGCGCCGACCGCTATCTCGCTCTGGTCGACGGCAAACTGGCGGCGGCGCGCTAGCAACTTCTCGACGACGATTGACTCGACTCTCGTCGAAGGAGCCTAGCGAAGGGCCGACAGCGCCTGGGCGGCGAGACGGAACGGTCGCGTCGCGTAGTAAACCGGCCACAGCACCTGAGGCAGCCTCATCGCCTCGTAGTCACCGGTGGTCCGGGTGACGACGAGCCGCAGCATGCCCTTGAGCTTATCGATCCGCTTGTCGCACAGATGGAAGTCGGAAAAATGCCGGCCTTTTGCCTGCTCCGGCCGGCCTTCCCTCAGTTGGCCTGTCAGGAGGTCGGCGAGCGAGCGCATTCGGTCACTGGCGTCGATCAACTCCTGAAGCGCCCGCGGCACGGGCGTCTCAAGCAGCGATTGTGCCATCGCGCCTGCGAGTGGGACCGCATCGCCGCATCGCAATGCCTTGGCCCGCCG
>JAQSDW010000010.1 GCA_029946105.1 Reyranella sp.
ACCTGCGAAAAGTGCGGCGTCGAAGTGACCCTGACCAAGGTGCGCCGCGAGCGCATGGGCCACATCGAGCTGGCGTCGCCGGTGGCGCACATCTGGTTCCTGAAGTCGCTGCCGAGTCGTATCGGGCTGCTGCTCGACATGACCCTGCGCGATCTCGAGCGCATTCTCTATTTCGAAAACTACGTCGTCACCGAACCCGGCCTGACGCCGCTGAAGTATCGTGAGCTCCTGAACGAGGAGCAGTACCTCACCGCGCTCGAGGAATATGGCGACGATTCGTTCCGCGCCGACATCGGCGCCGAGGCGATCCGCGCCATGCTGCAGGTCATCGACCTCAACGAGGAGCGGCCGCGCCTGCGCGAGGAGCTGCGCGAGACGACTTCCGAGGCCAAGCGCAAGAAGCTGGTGAAGCGCCTGAAGCTCTGCGAAAGCTTCATCGAGTCGGGCGCCCGTCCGGAGTGGATGATCCTCGAGCTGGTGCCGGTGATCCCGCCCGAGCTGCGCCCGCTGGTGCCGCTCGACGGTGGCCGCTTCGCCACGTCGGACCTCAACGACCTCTACCGCCGCGTCATCAACCGCAACAACCGCCTCAAGCGTCTGATGGAGCTGCGCGCCCCCGACATCATCGTGCGCAACGAGAAGCGCATGCTGCAGGAGTCGGTCGACGCCCTGTTCGACAACGGCCGTCGCGGCCGCGTCATCACCGGCGCCAACAAGCGCCCGCTGAAGTCGCTCTCCGACATGCTCAAGGGCAAGCAGGGCCGCTTCCGCCAGAACCTGCTCGGCAAGCGCGTCGACTACTCCGGCCGCTCGGTTATCGTGGTCGGTCCGGAACTCAAGCTGCACCAGTGCGGCCTGCCGAAGAAAATGGCGCTCGAGCTGTTCAAGCCGTTCATCTACTCGCGGCTCCAGGCCTACGGCATGGCCAACACCATCAAGGCCGCCAAGCGCATGGTCGAGAAGGAGCGTCCCGAGGTGTGGGACATCCTCGAAGAGGTCATCCGCGAGCATCCGGTGCTGCTGAACCGTGCACCGACGCTGCATCGCCTCGGCATCCAGGCCTTCGAGCCGGTGCTGATCGAGGGCAAGGCGATCCAGCTCCATCCGCTGGTCTGCACGGCCTTCAACGCCGACTTCGACGGTGACCAGATGGCGGTGCACGTGCCGCTGTCGCTGGAAGCCCAGCTCGAGGCGCGCGTGCTGATGATGTCGACCAACAACATCCTCTCGCCCGCCAGCGGCAAGCCGATCATCGTGCCGTCGCAGGATATCGTGCTCGGCATCTACTACATCACGCTCGAGCGCGACGGCGAGGTCGGCGAGGGCTCGCTGTTCGCCGAGATCGGCGAGCTCGAGCACGCGCTGCACAAGCGCTCGATCACGATGCACAGCAAGATCAAGATGCGTCTCGAGGCCTACGATGACAAGGGTGTGCTGGCCAACCGCGTGGTCGAGACCACACCGGGCCGCATCCTGCTCGCGCAGATCCTGCCCAAGCATCCCAACCTGCCGTTCTCGCTGATCAACCGGCTTCTGACTAAGAAGGACCTGCAGAACGTCATCGATTCGGTCTACCGCCACTGCGGCCAGAAGGACACGGTGATCTTTGCCGATCGTCTGATGGGACTGGGCTTCTATCACGCCTGCCGGGCTGGCATTTCCTTCGGCAAGGACGACCTCGTCATTCCCGCCGCCAAGGTCAAGCTGGTCGGCCAGACGACGAAGGAAGTTAAGGAGTACGAGCAGCAGTACCAGGACGGCCTGATCACCTCGGGCGAGAAGTACAACAAGGTGGTCGACGCCTGGTCGCGCTGCTCCGATCGCGTCGCCGAAGAGATGATGAAGGGCATTTCGACGCCGCTTCCCGGCAAGCCCGTGAATTCGGTGTGGATGATGGCGCACTCTGGTGCGCGCGGATCGACCACGCAGATGAAGCAGCTCGCCGGCATGCGCGGTCTCATGACCAAGCCGTCGGGCGAGATCATCGAGACGCCGATCCTTTCGAACTTCAAGGAAGGCCTGAGCGTGCTGGAGTACTTCAACTCCACCCACGGCGCGCGTAAGGGCCTGGCCGACACCGCGCTCAAGACAGCGAACTCGGGTTACCTGACCCGCCGACTGGTCGATGTGGCGCAGGACTGCATCATCTTCGAGCCCGATTGCGGCACGGAGCGTGGCCTTACCATGCGGGCAGTCGTCGATGGCGGCGACGTGATCGAGCCGCTCAGCGAGCGGGTGCTCGGCCGCACGGCGCTCGACGATGTCGTCGATCCGCTGAACGGCACGGTGATCTGCAAGGCCGGCGACCTCATCGACGAGGTCACGATCGAGCAGATCGACAAGGCCGGCATCGAGGAGATGCGCATCCGGTCGGTGCTGACCTGCGACACCAAGATCGGTGTCTGCGGCAAGTGCTACGGCCGCGATCTGGCGCGCGGCACGCCGGTCAACATCGGCGAGGCGGTAGGCGTCATCGCCGCCCAGTCGATCGGTGAGCCGGGCACGCAGCTCACCATGCGTACCTTCCACATCGGCGGTGCCGCCCAGCGCGGCGCGGAGCAATCGAACATCGAGGCCAGCCACGACGGCACGATCCAGGTGCGCAACCGCAACGTCGTCATGAACAGCCAGGGCGTTCCGGTCGTGATGGGCCGCAATACCGAGCTGGTCCTCGTCGATGGTGCCCAGCGCGAGCGCGCCAAGCATCGCGTGCCGTACGGTGCGCGCCTGCTGGTCGATAGCGACACCGCGGTCACCAAGGGCCAGAGGCTGGCTGAATGGGACCCGTACACCCTGCCGATCATCACCGAAAAGGCGGGCAAGGCGGTCTACGTCGACCTGGTCGAGGGCACGTCGATGCGCGAAGTGATCGACGACTCCACCGGCATTTCGAACCGTGTCGTCGTCGACTGGAAGGGCCAGCCGAAGGGCGGTGATCTGCGTCCGCGCATCGCCATCCACGACGCGGCCGGCAACCCGATCTTGCTCGGCAACGGGCAGGAGGCGCGTTACCTTCTGTCGCTCGACTCGGTGCTCTCGGTCGAGAACGGCCAGGAGGTCCACGCCGGCGACATCCTCGCGCGTATCCCGCGCGAGGGCGGCAAGAATCGCGACATCACGGGCGGCCTGCCGCGCGTGGCCGAGCTGTTCGAAGCCCGCAAGCCCAAGGATTTCGCCATCATCTGCGACATCTCGGGCCGCATCGAGTTCGGCAAGGACTACAAGAACAAGCGTCGCGTCCTGATCGTGCCGGAAGGCGAGGGCGCGGAGCCTGTCGAGTACCTGATCCAGAAGACCAAGCGCATCGCCGTCCAGGAAGGCGACTTCGTGGAGCGCGGCGACCTTCTGATCGACGGCAACCCGGTGCCGCACGACATCCTGCGCGTGCTGGGCGTCGAGAAGCTGGCCGAGTACCTGGTGAACGAGATCCAGGAGGTCTACCGGCTGCAGGGCGTGAAGATCAACGACAAGCACATCGAGACGATCGCGCGTCAGATGCTGCAGAAGGTCGAGATCACCGATGCCGGCGACTCCACGTTCCTGATCGGCGAGCAGATCGACAAGCAGGAATACGAGTTGGAGAACGCCAAGCTTGCGTCGGAGAAGCTGAAGCTCGCCAAGGCCGATCCGGTTCTGCTCGGCATCACCAAGGCGAGCCTGCAGACCAAGTCGTTCATCTCGGCGGCCTCCTTCCAGGAGACCACCCGGGTGCTGACCGAGGCGGCCGTCAGCGGCCGTGTCGATACCCTGCAGGGTCTCAAGGAGAACGTCATCGTCGGCCGCCTGATCCCGGCGGGTACCGGCGGAGTCGTGAACCGCATGAAGGCGATCGCCGCCCAGCGCGACCGGGCGATCCTGGCTGCCGGCGCCGACGGCGAGGACCGGCCTGTCCCGACCCTCGAAGAGGAGCGTGCGGCCGACTGACCGCCCGCCCGTTCATGAAACCGAAGGCCGTCCCCGTGAGGGGACGGCCTTTTCTTTTAGTCCATGAGCGGGCCGTTTTTTGGCCCAGCTCGTTGTGCCACTCCGTGTCTGGTACGCTGTGCCACGAACCGACCTCAAGCCCTTGATCCGGCAAGGCAATCGCCCCCTGATGAACTGTGCCATCGACGCCCGCCGCGGACCGGGATGGGTGTTCGGCAAAGATCGCGGGTGTGGACCACGAAATGGACCATTCTGGCGTCACGAAAAACGCCCGGCGGAAGGTCCACCGGGCGTTTCATGCATCAAGTCCGTACGGACCCAACGTAGCTGAAAAAACATAGCCTGAATCGGCTGAACCTGCAAATTTTAGTAACGTCAAATTCGGGCAGCGGCTAAGTCTTGGCCCCCCGTGCCAGCCAGTCCTCGCGGCTGAGCAGCCAGACCATTTCCGGCCCCCGTCCGCCGACATGGTCGCCGATCATCAGATCGACCAGCCGCGCGCCCTGCTTTTCCTTGATCCGCCGCGACGGGTGGTTTTCCTGGGCGTTGGTCAGCCACAGATGCGGCCAACCGAGGTCGCACAGGGCGTATTGCGTCACGCGCTCCGCCGCCTCGGTCATCAGGCCCTTGCCGTGGAATTCCGGATCGAGCCAGAAACCGCGCTGGCTGCGGCTCACGCCGTCGTCGGGCCAGAGATCGATGATCCCGATCAGGTCCGCCGGGCCCGATTTGGGAATGATCGCCCAGTGGGACTTCTTGCCCTTCGCCATCTCCTCCAGGCAGGCCGCGACGTAGGCGGCAGCGCCGTCGGCCGGGTAGGGCCAGGGGATCTTGGCATTCAGCCAGCGCACGACTTCCCAGCGCGGGAACCGGCGCTGGATGACGGGCGCGTCCTTGCTGCGCACCGGACGCAGGACAAGGCGCGGCGTCTGGAGCACGGGCGTCGGCGGCATCAGGCTGGACGGTGGCATTGTCGGTCTCGCTTCCGTAAGCCGGAGGGGCGGGACCTGTTGCGCTTGACCCCGGCCATCTCGGCGGGGTCAGGGTTCTTAAGTCGGGTTCTAGATCAGACGAACGCCCACGACTTGCCCTGCCCCAAAGGTGGTACCTTTGGTAGCCGAGGTCATACGCGGGTGATGGCGCAACATGGGCACGCACATAGCGCATGCGGCGCGCGAAGTAAACTTGTGGCGAGAGAGGGCACGACCACCAGATGTAGTTGATAGATTCTTGCGCACCTTCCGCGACGAAGGTCAGGAACGAGTCGTTGGATGAGGGCCGGGAATAACCAACGATATCAATGAGAAAACCCCGGGAGCGTGCTTGACGCCCAGACGCAGCAATCATATAAGCGCGCCACCTCGTCGGGGGGCTGGATAGTAGGCCTACAAGCCTAGACACAGCCTGACGTCGAGGACCGCTACAAGTCAGGCCTTGAGGCCGTAAAGCTTTTGTTTCGCGCGGGGCTGCGCTCTTGCCGCTATGCCTGCGTATTTGCTTTGCGCCACGGTGCGATGTTGGGCGGATCCGCGACGGCGTTAAGGAAACCGAAATTCGATGCCGACTATTAACCAGTTGATCCGCAAGCCGCGCCACGGCCTCACGTCGCACAACAAGGTGCCGGCGCTGCAGGCCTGCCCGCAGAAGCGTGGTGTCTGCACCCGCGTCTACACGACGACCCCGAAGAAGCCGAACTCGGCGCTGCGCAAGGTCGCCAAGGTACGCCTCACCAACGGCTACGAAGTGGTGAGCTACATCCCGGGCGAAGGCCACAATCTTCAGGAGCATTCGGTCGTCATGATCCGCGGCGGTCGCGTCAAGGATCTGCCGGGCGTGCGCTACCACATCATTCGCGGCACCCTCGATACCCAGGGTGTCAAAGATCGTAGACAGCGCCGCTCGAAGTACGGCGCGAAGCGTCCGAAGTAAGGCGGGGAGGAAAACATGTCTCGCCGTCGCGCTGCCGAAAAACGTGAAGTCCTGCCGGACGCCAAGTTCCACGACATCGTTCTCTCGAAGTTCATGAACACGCTCATGGAGCGTGGCAAGAAGTCGGTCGCCGAGCGCGTCGTCTACGGCGCCCTCGATGAGGTCCAGAACAAGCTCAAGCAGGATCCGGTCCCGGCCTTCCACGAGGCGCTGGAGAACGTGAAGCCGGCTGTCGAAGTCCGCTCGCGCCGCGTCGGCGGCGCCACCTACCAGGTGCCCGTCGAAGTCCGTCCGGAGCGCCGTCAGGCGCTGGCCATCCGCTGGATCATCCAGGCTGCCCGCGATCGCTCGGGTCACAGCATGACCGAGAAGCTCTCGGCCGAGTTGCTCGACGCCTTCAATCGTCGCGGTAACGCCGTCAAGAAACGTGAAGACACGCACAAGATGGCCGACGCCAACAAGGCGTTTGCGCATTATCGCTGGTAAGCGCGTCTCAAGCCCCCTCCCAGAAAGCCCAGTCCATGGCTCGTACCACCCCCATCGCCGACTACCGCAACATCGGTATCATGGCGCACATCGACGCCGGCAAGACGACGACGACCGAGCGAATCCTGTACTATACCGGCAAGTCGCATAAGATCGGCGAAGTCCACGATGGCGCGGCCACGATGGACTGGATGGAGCAGGAACAAGAGCGCGGCATCACGATCACGTCGGCTGCCACCACCTGCTTCTGGACGGTCGAGACCGGCCCCAACGCCGGCGTCAACTACCGCATCAACATCATCGATACGCCCGGCCACGTCGACTTCACGATCGAAGTCGAGCGCTCGCTGCGTGTGCTCGACGGTGCCGTCTGCGTGTTCGACAGCGTCGCCGGCGTCGAGCCGCAGTCCGAGACGGTGTGGCGTCAGGCCGACAAGTACGGCGTGCCGCGCATCTGCTTCGTCAACAAGATGGACCGCACCGGCGCGAACTTCTATCGCACCGTCGACATGATCGTCGATCGCCTCGGCGCCAAGCCGCTGGTGACGCAGCTCCCGATCGGCTCGGAAACCGACTACAAGGGCCTGATCGATCTGGTTTCCAACAAGGCGATCATCTGGCTCGAAGAAACGCTCGGCGCGAAGTTCGAGATCGTCGAGATCCCGGCCGACATGAAGGAAAAGGCCGCGGAGTACCGCGCCAAATTGATCGACATGGCCGTCGAGCAGGACGACGATGCCATGCAGAAGTTCCTCGACGGCGAGGAGCCCGATTACGACACGCTGATCAAGTGCATCCGCAAGGGCACGATCAACTACGCTTTCGTTCCGGTGCTGTGCGGCTCGGCCTTCAAGAACAAGGGCGTGCAGCCCATGCTCGATGCCGTCGTGAACTACCTGCCGGCGCCGAACGACGTGGCCGACGTCAAAGGCATCAAGATGGGCACCGACGAGCCGATCACGCTGCCGACGAACGACGAAGCGCCGATGTCGGCGCTGGCATTCAAGATCATGACCGACCCGTTCGTGGGCTCGCTCACCTTCGCCCGCGTCTATTCGGGCGTGCTCGAGTCGTCGAGCGGCGTGCTGAACAGCACCAAGGACCGCAAGGAACGTATCGGCCGCATGTTGCTTATGCATGCCAATAACCGCGAAGACGTGAAGGAAGCCCGCGCCGGCGACATCATCGCCCTGGCCGGCCTCAAGAGCGTCACCACCGGCGACACGCTGTGCGATCCGGATCATCCCGTGATCCTGGAAAAGATGGACTTCCCGGACCCCGTCATCGAGCTCGCCATCGAGCCGAAGTCGAAGGCTGACCAGGAGAAGCTGGGCCAGGCGCTGGGCCGTCTCGTCCAGGAAGACCCGACCTTCCGCGTCACCACCGATCCGGAAACGGGACAGACGGTGATCAAGGGCATGGGCGAGCTCCATCTCGAGATCAAGGTCGACATCCTGCGCCGTACCTACAAAGTCGATGCCAATGTCGGCGCCCCGCAGGTCGCCTATCGCGAGACGCTCGGCCGCAAGGCGGAGATCGACTACACCCACAAGAAGCAGAGCGGCGGCTCCGGCCAGTTCGCCCGCGTCAAGATCGTGTTCGAGCCCGGCGCGCCGGGGTCGGGCTACAGCTTCGAGAACAAGATTGTCGGCGGCTCGATTCCCAAGGAATTCATCCCCGGCGTCGAAAAGGGCCTCGCGGCCTCGCGCGAAACTGGCGTCCTCGCTGGCTTCCCGACGATCGACTTCAAGGCGACCCTGGTCGACGGCAATTATCACGACGTCGACTCGAGCGTGCTGGCCTTCGAAATCGCCGCTCGCGCGGCGTTCCGTGACGGCCTTGCCAAGGCGCAGTGCAAGCTGCTCGAGCCGATCATGAAGGTCGAGGTGGTGACACCCGACGACTACATGGGCGACTGCATCGGCGACTTGAACAGCCGCCGCGGTCAGATCCTCGGCATGGATGCCCGCGGCAACGCGCAGGTCATCGATGCCATGGTGCCGCTCGCCAACATGTTCGGCTACGTGAACACGCTGCGGTCGATGACCCAGGGTCGCGCTGCCTACACTATGACGTTCGACCACTACGCGCCTGTACCGCAGGCTGTTGCGGACGAAGTCGTCGCCAAGCTGGCGGGTTGATAAGCCGCCGATCTGAACACGACCGATTTGATTAGGGACCAAGACCATGACGAAGGCGAAGTTTGAGCGGAACAAGCCGCACTGCAACATCGGCACGA
>JAQSDW010000011.1 GCA_029946105.1 Reyranella sp.
TTCACAGTCTCTGGAGTGGCGCGCTCCCATGAACGCCCGATCGCAGTAACGCGTCTGGATGACGAACGGACCTCAAATCATCCCGCTCTAGCCGAAGCGGCCCGGGTCGGCGCCCGCCAGCGCGCTCTCCAGGGTTTCGCCCTCCATCTGGCGGGCGATCAGCCGGCCACTCGCGGTCGCCAGCGTGAGGCCGAGATGCTGGTGGCCGTAGCTGCAATAGACATTGGCCAGGCGCGGCGCGCGGCCGATGGCGGGCCGGTAGTCGGGCAAGGTCGGCCGCTCGCCGATCCAGCGGCTTTGCTCGGCGCCGCCGACGCCGGGGAAGATCGCCTTGAGATGTTTTATCAGCAGGTCGGCGCGATGCCATGACGGCGGCTGGTGCGGGGCGGCGAGCTCGACGGTGCCGGCGATGCGCAGCCCTTCTTCCATCGGCGTGAAGAACAGGCCGCGCTCGGGCGGGCTGACGGGCAGGTCGAAGCGCAGGTTGTCGGGCGCCACCATGACGTGATAGCCGCGCTCCGCCACCAGCGGCGCGTTGAAGCCCAGCAGGCGTGTCAGCTCTCCCGAGGCGCGGCCGGCGGCGATGACCACGGCCTTGGCCGGCAACGACTGGTCGGTGATCTGCACCGACGTCACGCGATTGCCGTCCCGGCTAAAACCGCGCACGCGGCCGCGCAGGATCGTGCCGCCGTCGGCGGCGAAGCGTTCGGCCAGCGTCTCGACGACGCGGTAGGGATTGATGGTGTGCGTGCCGTTCGGATAGTGGATGCCACGCACGATGTGCGGGCTGAGGCCGGGCGCCAGCTCGCGTGCGCGGTCGCCGCTCACGATCTCGAACTCGGTGCCCTTGTTCATCTGCAGGCCGCGCATCTCGTCGGTGCCGAGGAAGGCGGCCTCGCTTTCGTAGACATAGAGGGCGCCGCGGGTGCGAAAGAGCTCGCCCAGGCCCGAGGCCTGGATCTCGGCCTTCCAGGCGACGTCGGCTTCGAGCATCAGGGCCTTCAGCGCCTCCGTTCCCTTCCGCACCTCGGCGGGGTCGAGCGCGGCGCGGGCAAAACGCGCCATCCACGGCAGCAGCCACGGCAGGCTGGGCGGGTGCAGGGTGAGGGGACCATCGCGGTCCATCAGCATCTGCGGGACCTTCTTCAGCGTCGCCGGCCGTGCGAGCGGGATCAGGCTGTCGAGGGACAGAAAGCCCGCATTGCCGAACGATGTCGCCCGGCCGGGCTCGGCGCTGTCGAGAAGGGTGACGCTATGGCCGGCGCGCTGCAGGGCGCGGGCGGCCGCGGTTCCGGCGATGCCGGCGCCGACAATGATGATGGGATCCTGGTCGCTCATAGCCCGACGTTAGCATGACCCGTGCGGGAGCCGAGCGGCGCGGGGTAATTGATTTCGAGCCGTGAATGCTTATTTAGGAGCCCATGTCCCCACAATCCGACAGTTCGCCCAGCCCTGGCTGGCATGCCACGACCATTCTTTCCGTCCGCAAGGGCAACGACGTCGTGATGGCCGGCGACGGCCAGGTCTCGATGGGCCAGACCATCGTCAAGGGCAACGCCAAGAAGGTCCGCCGGCTCGGCAACGGCCAGATCGTGGCCGGCTTCGCCGGCGCCACGGCCGATGCCTTCACTCTCTTCGAGCGGCTGGAGGCGAAGCTCGAGCGCCATCCCGGGCAGCTCCTGCGCGCCGCCATCGAACTCGCCAAGGACTGGCGCACCGACCGCTACCTGCGCCGGCTGGAAGCGATGATGGCCGTCGCCGACAAGGACGTGTCGCTGCTGCTGTCGGGTACCGGCGACGTGCTGGAGCCGGAAGGCGGCGTCATCGCCATCGGATCGGGCGGCAACTACGCGCTCTCTGCCGCGCGGGCGCTGATCGACGTCGAGGGCCTGAATGCCGAGGCGATCGCCCGCAAGGCGATGAAGATCGCCGCCGACATCTGCGTCTACACCAACCATAACCTCGTCATCGAGAAGCTCTGACCCCCCATGAGCAACGACTTTTCGCCCCGTGAGATCGTCTCCGAACTCGACAAGCACATCGTCGGCCAGCAGGACGCCAAGCGCGCGGTGGCCATTGCGCTCCGCAACCGCTGGCGCCGCCTGCAACTGCCCGAGGGATTGCGCGAGGAAGTTCTGCCCAAGAACATCCTGATGATCGGCCCGACCGGCTGCGGCAAGACCGAGATCGCGCGCCGCCTGGCCAAGCTCGCCAACGCGCCGTTCCTCAAGGTCGAGGCGACCAAGTTCACCGAGGTGGGCTATGTCGGCCGCGACGTCGAGCAGATCGCGCGCGACCTGATGGAAGCCGCCATCGACATGACGCGCGAGCGCCTGCGCAAGGACGTGCGCGCCAAGGCCGAGCTGGCGGCCGAGGACCGGGTGCTCGATGCACTGTGCGGTCCCAACGCCAGCGAGGACACGCGCCTGCGCTTCCGCCACAAGTTGCGCGACGGCGAGCTGAACGAGCGCGAGATCGAGGTCGAGGTCGCGGACTCTGGTTCGCCGATGCAGTTCGAGGTGCCGGGCCAGCCCGGCGGCTCGGTCGGCATGATCAATATCGGCGACATGCTGGGCAAGGCCTTCGGCGGGCGCACCAAGAAGCGCAAGATGACCGTGGCCGACAGCTACGCGGCGCTGATGCGCGAGGAGAGCGACAAGCTCCTCGACCAGGAGCGCGTGGTGCGCGAGGCCCGCGAATCGGTCGAGCAGAACGGCATCGTCTTCATCGACGAGATCGACAAGATCACGGCACGCAGCGAGTTTCGTGGCGGCGGCGACGTGAGCCGCGAGGGTGTGCAGCGCGATCTGCTGCCACTGATCGAGGGCACGACGGTGAACACCAAGCACGGCCCGGTGAAGACCGACCATGTGCTGTTCATCTGCTCCGGCGCGTTCCACATGGCAAAGCCGTCGGACATGCTGCCCGAGCTGCAGGGCCGGTTGCCGATCCGCGTCAGCCTGGCCTCGCTCGGCAAGGACGATTTCCGCCGCATCCTGACCGAACCCGAGGCCAGCCTGGTGAAGCAGTACAAGGCGCTGCTGGCCACGGAGAAGGTCGATCTCGATTTCAAGGACGATGCTATCGATGAGCTGGCGCGCCTGTCGGCCGAGATCAACGAAACGGTCGAGAACATCGGCGCCCGGCGGCTGCATACGGTGATGGAGAAGCTGCTCGAGGAGATCAGCTTCACCGCCTCGGACAAGCCCGGCCACAAGCTCGAGATCGACGCCGCCTACGTGCGCTCCCATGTGAGCGAGCTCGCCAAGAACACCGACCTCAGCAAGTTCGTCCTGTAGGCTAGAGGCAGTAGGCGGCGATCAGGTCGACGAGGTAGGCCGGGCCGTTCAGGCCCCACAGCACGAACGACACGGCGGTCGCGACAACGACAGCGGCGGCGGCGCCCCACAGAAGCGCCGTTCGCCAGCCCGCGATCATGCTGGCTGCAGTGCCGCTGCCCGCGGCAGGCGTTCCTCGACGATCGGCCAATGCATGGCCGCCGAAACGAGGCCGAGGGCGATGGAGATCCACCACATGGTGTCGTAGTTGCCCTGCAGGTCGAACAGCAGGCCGCCACCCCAACCGCCGACGAAGCTGCCGACCTGATGGCCGAAGAAGACGATGCCGTTCAGCATCGTGACATGCACCGGCCCGAAGATGAATCCGACCAGCGAGGTCGTGAGCGGCACCGTGCCCAGCCACAGGAAGCCGAGCGAGCCCGCGAAGATCAGCACCGAGGCCGCCGACAAGGGGGCGATCATGAAGCCCAGGAACACCAGCGAGCGCAGCAGGTAGAGCAGGGTCAGCAGGTTCTTGCGCTTGTATCTGCCGCCCATGGAACTCCACAGGATGGCGCCGGCAATGTTGAACAGGCCCACCATGCCGATGGCCCAGCCGCCGAGCTCGACCGGCGTCAGCTCCAGGCCGAACAACGAGAGGCCGATCCCCTTGTCGGAGATGTAGGCGGGCAGATGGCCGCCGACGAAGGCGACATGGAAGCCGCAGACGAAGTAGCCGGTCACCAGCAGCACGTAGCTGCGCAGGCCTAACGCCTCGGAGAGCGCCTCGCGGGTCGTCTGGTTGCCACCGCTGCCCCTCTTGGAGGCGGCGATCTCCTTGCGGTCGTTCAGCCCGATCGGCAGCACCATGATCAGGACGGCGAGAATCGTCAGCGCCCACATGGTCGGCCGCCAGTCGCCGAAATAGCTCTGCAGCACGGCCGCCAGCGGCACGATGAAGAACTGGCCGAACGAGCCGCCGGCCGAGCAGATGCCCACGGCCAGCGCCTGCTTGGCTGGCGGGGCCACGCGCAGGATCACGCCCAGCACAGGGCCGAAGGTCGCGGCCGACAGGCCGATGCCGACCAGGATGTTGCCAAGAATAAGCATGGCCCCTGAATGCATGGTCGCCGTCACGATCATGCCCAGCACATAGACCGCGCCGCCGCCGGCGATGGTCGGCGCCGAGCCGAAGCGATCGGCGAGCCGGCCCGAGAAGGGCGCCATGGCGCCCATCAGCAGCATCGACACGGCGGTGCCGAAGGAGAACAGCTCGCGCCCGACATGAAGTTCGGCGGAAACGGGCTTCAGGAAGATGCCGAAGCTCTGGCGAACGCCGAGACCGATGGTCAGGACGAGGAAACCGCACCAGACGGCGGTCCAATAGGAACGGGTTGTCATGGGCCGCAACTTGCGGCCGCGCCCCCGCACTAGCAAGGCGTTCGACCTGTTGCGTTCCATAGAATTACTTCATGCCGTCACAAGCTGAGATGTGGCAGAACCTCCTCATGGTGCGGCTGCTCCGGTACGTTCTGGCAGGAATTCTGTTGGCTTTGGCAGGAAACGCCATGGCCGCGCCTCGGTTGGAGCGCGAGCGCTGTTCCTTCAAGGCGCCGCGCGGCGATCGCGTCGAGTGTTTCGTGCTGATCGTGGCAGAGAATCGCGAGCTGACGCAGGGTCGCGAAGTCCGGCTCAAGGTTGCCGTCATGAAAGCCAAGCGCAGCGCGGGCCTGGAGCCTCTCGTCTATCTTTCGGGCGGGCCTGGCGACTCGCCGCTGGTGGCATCCAGCCCTGGCGCCGATGCCCTGGCCGAAGGTGACTGGTGGAACGAGACCGCCAACATCCGCCGCCGCCGCGACGTCATCGTCGTGAGCCAGCGCGGCGCCGGCGGTTCGACACCCAACCTCGACTGCTTCGATCCGCGCACCTCGCAGCCCGCCAAGGCCCGCCGGCGGGCAGTCACCGAGCAGCAGGAGCGCGATATCCTGGTGAGCTGCCGCACCTTGCTCGAGCGGCGCAAGATCGACCTCGCGATGTATACGACTCCGGCCTTGGCCGATGACGTCGCCGACCTCGCGGCCGCCTTCTCGCTGCCGCGGATCAACCTCTACGGCGTCTCCTATGGGACGCGCTGGGGGCTCGAAGTAATGCGGCGTCACCCCGAGCTGGTGCGTGCCGCGGTGCTGGACGGGGTCTATCCGCCGCAGGTCAATGGCGAGCAGAACGAGCCCGAGATCGTGCGTCGCGCCTTCGAGCGGCTCTATGCCGACTGCGCGGCAGACGCCGTCTGCCGCGAACGTCATCCGGCGGTTCGCGCCGATGTCGAAGGCACGATCGAAGCAGCCGAACGCAAGCCGCTGCTGCTGACCCTGCAGCTCGAGGACGGCGCGCAACCGGCGCAGCTCGATGGCGCGAAACTCCTCATGGTGCTGCTGCACATGATGCGCGAGGGCGAGGCCGCGCTCATTCCCGAGGCCGTGGCCGCCATTGGACGCGGCGACCTGCGCCTGCTGCGCCTGTTCGCCGAGGACCTCGAGAGCAGCGACGGCGGCCTGCTCGAGCAGAACGCCCAGCAGTTCGACGGCCTCTACAACAGCATCGAATGCCGCGAGACCTGGGCGGCGATCGATCGCGCGGCGCGGAAGCGGCAGATCGAGGGCAACGGCCTCTACAGCCTCAATTCCCGGCAGAGCAAGTCGCCGGCCTTCTGCCAGGTGTGGCGGGTGCCGGCCGCGCCCGCCACCGAGCGCCAGCCGGTGACGTCGGAGGTGCCCACGCTGCTGCTGAGCGGCGGCTATGACTGGCTGACGCCGCCGGCGTGGGGTCGCGAGGCCGCCAAGTCGCTCGCGTCGTCGCGCCACGTCGTGTTCCGGGCCCAGGGCCATGGTGTCGTTGTCCAGGATCCCTGTGCCGCCCGTCTGCGCGACAGCTTCATCGACAATCCGGATCCCAAGCGTGCGCTGCCCTGCCGGGCCGACACGCCCCTCAACTTCACCACCGCCTACGAGCGCGTGCGCGATCTGCAGCAGGTCGACAAGGAGAAGAACGAATGAACCGCGTGCTCGCCCATACCGGCGTGAAAGTGCTCTGTCGCAGGTGCCTTTTGATCTGACGCACGACAGGCAGTGTGTTGCATGATCTAATGAACATATTATACACAAATTTCAGGTTGATATGACAATCGAGCAGCCCTCGGCATCCTTGTCGGAACGACCCAGCTTCGGCGCTCTTTTCATGCCGAAACTCTTGTCTGTGCTGCGCGAGGGCTATGGGCTCGCCGCCTTCCGCGCCGATGCCCTGGCCGGGCTCACCGTCGCCATCGTCGCCTTGCCGCTTTCCATGGCCATTGCCATTGCCTCGGGCGCCGGACCCGAGCGCGGGCTCTTCACCGCAATCGTCGGCGGCTTTCTCATCTCGGCGTTGGGCGGCAGCCGCTTCCAGGTCGGCGGCCCGGCCGGTGCCTTCATCGTGCTGGTGGCGGCCGCCGTGGCGCGGCACGGCATCGACGGTGTGCTGCTTGCCACCATGATGGCCGGCGTCTTCCTGATGGCGGCCGGCTTCCTGCGGCTGGGCGACTACATCAAGTTCATCCCCTATCCGGTGACGGTGGGCTTCACCGCCGGCATTGCCGTCATCATCTTCGCCAGCCAGCTGAAAGACCTGTTCGGCCTGGCGCTGCAGGGCAAGGAGCCCGGCGAGTTCATCGCCAAGATCGAGGCCCTGGCGCCGGCATTCACCACCGTCAATCCCGCCACGGTGGCGCTCGCGCTGCTGACGATCGGCCTGATCGTGGGACTGAAGCGGCTGCGGCCCCATTGGCCGGGCCTGCTGATTGCCGTCGTCGCCGCGTCGGTCGCCACCTGGGCGCTCGGCCTGCCCGTGGAGACGATCGGTACGCGCTTCGGCGGCATCCCGTCGATGCTGCCGGCGCCCCGTCTGCCGGACATCACCTTCGCCAAGATGCAGGCCGTGCTGCCCGACGCCGTGGCCTTCGCGCTGCTGGGGGCGATCGAATCGCTTCTCTCGGCCGTCGTCGCCGACGGCATGACCGGCCGCCGCCATCGCTCGAACTGCGAGCTGGTGGCCCAGGGCGTGGCCAATATCGGCTCCGCTCTCTTCGGTGGCCTCTGCGCCACCGGCACGATCGCGCGCACCGCCACCAACGTGCGCGCCGGCGCGCGCAGTCCGATCGCCGGCATGCTGCACTCGGCTTTTCTGCTGTTGTTCATGCTGCTCGCGGCACCGCTCGCCTCGCTCATCCCGCTGGCGGCGCTGGCCGGCGTGCTCACGATCGTGGCCTGGAACATGGCCGAGAAGCATGAGTTCGTGACCTTGCTGCGCAGCTCGCGCGGCGATGCGGTCGTGTTGCTGGCCACCTTCCTGCTGACGATCTTTCGCGACCTCACCGAAGGCATCGTCGTGGGCTTCGCGCTGGGCGCGGTGTTGTTCATCAACCGCATGGCCACCACGACCGGCATCGAGGAGCATGCCCCTCTCGTCCCGCCGGATCGCGCCGACGATGTGGATTCACGAGGTCCCTACGATCCTGGTCTGGCGACCGACAGCAAGGTCGTGGTCTATCGCCTTTCCGGCGCCTTCTTCTTCGGCGCCGCCTCGACCGTGGGGGCAGTGCTCGACCGGATCGCCGACCAGCGCAAGGCCTTCGTGATCGATTTTGCCGCGGTTCCCTTCGTCGATTCGACGGCGGCCAACGTAATTGCGGGCATCGGCCGCAAGGCCGAACGTCACGGCGTGCGCCTGTTCGTCACCGGTGCGTCGTCGTCCGTGCGTCGCGCCCTGCTGTTGGCCGGCGCGCGTCGGCCGCAGGTCCGCTATCTGCCCCATATCGACGATGCGGTGCGCGAAGCGCATCGGCTGTAGGCGGCGCCTCTTCACGCAGTACTCCTTTCCGTGGTGCGCCCGGTCGCCCATGATGATGCATGGCCGACGACGTTGTGATCTCCAGTGCCGCGCTCAGCGCCCGTATCTCCCCTATGGGTGCGGAGCTTATTCGCCTGCAGGATGGACGCGGAGCGGACCTGCTGTGGAACGGCGATCCCGCCTTCTGGACCGGCCATGCGCCGCTGCTGTTCCCCATCGTCGGCGAGGCCAAGGGAAACCGGATCAGGGTGGCGGGCACTGCGTACGAGATCGGCCGCCATGGCTTTGCCCGCACCTCGACGTTTGCGCTGGTCT
>JAQSDW010000012.1 GCA_029946105.1 Reyranella sp.
CGTTGCCGCCGAGCTGGATGTCGGTGCCGCGGCCGGCCATGTTGGTGGCGATGGTGACCGAGCCCGGCCGGCCGGCCTGGGCCACGATCACGGCTTCCTGGTCGTGGAAGCGGGCGTTCAGCACGTTGTGCGGGATGCCGGCCTGCTTGAGCGCCTCCGACAGCGACTCGGACTTCTCGATCGACACCGTGCCGACCAGCATCGGCTGGTTGCGGGCGCGGCATTCGCCGATCAGCTTGACGATCGCCCGCGTCTTGTCGGAGAGCGTGCGATAGATCTCGTCGTCGGCATCCTTGCGCGCCACGGTGACGTTGGTCGGGATCTCGACGACCTCGAGCCGGTAGATCTCGCCGAATTCGGTGGCCTCGGTCAGCGCGGTGCCGGTCATGCCGGACAGCTTGGGATACATGCGGAACAGGTTCTGGAAGGTGATCGACGCCAGCGTCTGGTTCTCGCGCTGGATCTCGACACCCTCCTTGGCCTCGAGCGCCTGGTGCAGGCCCTCGGAGTAGCGCCGGCCGGCCATCATGCGGCCGGTGAACTCGTCGATGATGACGACCTGGCCGTCCTTGACGATGTAGTCGACGTCCTTGGCGAACAGCTTGTGGGCGCGCAGTGCCTGCGTCACGTGATGCAGCACCGAGACCATGTTGGGCGCATAGAGTGTGATGCCCTCGGCCAGCAGCCCGTCGGCGCGCAGGATCTCCTCGACCGCTTCGACGCCGGCGTCGGTCATCACGACGGTGCGGTTCTTCTCGTCCTTTTCGAAGTGCTCGGCCTTGAGCTTGGGGATCACGGTGTCGGCGCGACGGTAGAGCTCCGAGGAATCCTCGGCCGGGCCGGAGATGATCAGCGGCGTGCGCGCCTCGTCGATCAGGATCGAATCGACCTCGTCGACGATGGCGTAGTTGAACGGCCGCTGCGCCATCGCATCGAGCCGGTACTTCATGTTGTCGCGCAGGTAGTCGAAGCCGAGCTCGTTGTTGGTGCCGTAGGTGACGTCGCAGGCGTAGGCCGCCTTGCGCGCCTCGTCGTCCAGGTCGTGCACGATCACGCCGACGGTGAGGCCGAGGAAGGTGTAGATCTGGCCCATCCATTCGGAGTCGCGGCGGGCGAGGTAGTCGTTCACGGTGACGACGTGGACGCCCTTGCTCTCCAGCGCATTGAGATAGACCGGCAGGGTGGCGACCAGCGTCTTGCCTTCGCCGGTCTTCATCTCGGCAATCTTGCCCTGATGGAGGACCATGCCGCCCTTGAGCTGGACGTCGAAGGGGCGCTGGCCGAGCGTGCGCTTGGCCGCCTCGCGCACCGTGGCGAAGGCCTCGACCAGGAGATCGTCGAGCGTTTCGCCCTTGGCCAGGCGTTCGCGGAATTCCGCCGTCTTGCCGCGCAACGCCTCGTCGGAGAGCTTGGCCATCTCCGGTTCCAGTGCGTTGATCTTCGCCACCGGCTTGTCGAAGCCCTTGACGATGCGGTCGTTGGCTGTCCCGAAGAGACTTCGGGCGAGCGCCCCCAGCATGAAAACCTCGATATTTTAATGACTTAGGCGGGCACTCGGGCCCGCCGTTCCCTGCAGAGATAGAGAGCGGCCCCTTCAGTGTCAACGCGCGGTCCCTTGCGGCGAAACGTGCCGCACCGCCGACGCCATCCTCACGGAAAAGTGCCGCAATTGACCGTCATTGGCGCCTTCGTTCGCGAGGCAACGCTTGCTTGGCCGGAGTGGGCCTGTGTAAACGGTTTGCGTTGCTTCCCAGATATTGAGATCAGTTTTCCCAGATATCGAGATCAGTTTTCGGAGTCCGCCATGAGCTGTCGTTCGCGCCTCCTGCGCTTTGTCCTCCTGAGCGGCTCGATTGCCGCGTTCGGCGGTTCCGCTCTTGCCCAGCAGCCGGCGGCCCAGCCCCCGGCCGCCAAGCCGCCGGCCGCGGCCGCCGCGCCGGCAGTTCCTGCGGCCAAGGACCCGGTCGTCGCGACCGTCAACGGCATGCCGGTCCGCCTGTCCGAGCTCGAGGTGGCGCAGCAGTCGCTGCCGCAGCAGTACCGCAGCATGCCGCTGCAGGCCGTCTTCCCGGCGCTGCTCGACCGCATCATCGACAGCAAGCTCGTGGTCCAGGAAGGCAAGAAGACCAAGATCACCGACGATCCGGCGTTCAAGAAGCGCCTGGCCTTCGTCGAGGAGCAGGTGCTGCAGGATTTCTGGATCCAGCGCGAGATCGCCCGCAAGGTCACCGCCGAGAAGCTGCGCCAGCGCTACGAGGAAAAGCTGAAGTCGCTCCCGGCCGAGGAAGAAGTGCACGCGCGCCATATCCTGGTGGCGACGGAGGACGAGGCCAAGGCCCTGATCGCCGAGATCAAGAAGGGTGCCGCCTTCGACAAGCTCGCCAAGGAGAAGTCGACCGACAAGGCGTCGGGCGCCGAGGGCGGCGATCTCGGATGGTTCAAGAAGAGCGACATGGTGAAGGAATTCGCCGACGCCGCGTTCGAGCTCAAGAAGGGCGACATGACCGAGACGCCGATCAAGACGCAGTTCGGCTACCACGTCATCAAGGTCGACGATCGCCGCAAGGCCCCGCCGCCGGCCTACGAGGAGCTGGCCGACCAGCTCCGCGAGGAAATGGCCCGCGAGGCCGTGACCGCCCAACTCGACCTGATGCGCTCCGGCGCCAAGATCGAGAAGTTCAATATCGACGGCAGCAAACCCGACGTGGCTCCGGCCAAGCCGGCGACGCCGGCAGCACCGCCGGCCAAGCCGCCCGCGGCCACCAAGTAAAACTCACGTTTTCCTGCGTTTCTGGTGTAGTCTGCCCCCGTTCGGATGGGCCGGGATGAACCCGGCCCCCGAAAGGGGAGTTCTATGGCTGTCACGCACGCCCAATCGCCGCTCGCGCCCAAGACGACGCCGACGCTCCCTCGCATCGCCGGAGTCAAGCTTGGGGCTGCGCAGTCCGGCGTGCGCTACAAGGACCGCGACGACGTCCTGCTGGCGCTCGTGCCGGCTGGCGCAACCATCGCGGGCGTGCTGACCCGGTCCAAGACCTGCGGGGCGCCGGTCGACTGGTGCCGCAAGAACCTGGCGCGCGGCAAGGTGCGCGCCATCGTGGTCAATGCCGGCAACGCCAATGCCTTCACCGGCAAGGCCGGCGACAAGGCAGTCGAGGAGAGCACCCGCGCCATCGCCCAGGCACTGGGCTGCCCGCGCAACGAGGTCTTCATGGCCTCGACCGGCGTCATCGGCCAGCCGCTCGATTGGGAGAAGATCGTGGCCGTCGTGCCGGCCCTCATCAAGTCGGCGCGCGAAGACGGCTGGGCGAGTGCTGCCGCCGCCATCATGACGACCGACACCTTCCCCAAGCTCGCCACCCGCCAGGCCAAGATCGGCGAGCGCACGGTCTCCATCAACGGCTTCCTCAAGGGCTCGGGCATGATCGCGCCCGACATGGCGACCATGCTGGGCTTCGTCTTCACCGACGCCAAGGTGCCGGCCGGCGTCCTGCAGAAGCTGCTGGCCGACGCCTCCGACAAGTCGCTCAACTGCGTCACCGTCGACGGCGATACCTCGACCAGCGACACCTTGCTGCTGGTCGCCACCGGGGCTGCCCGCCACGCGCCGATCGAGGAGGCCGACGATCCCGTCCTGGTCGACTTCAAGCGCGCGCTGGACGAGGTGCTGATCGAGCTGGCGCAGCTCCTCGCCCGCGACGGCGAGGGCGCCACCAAGTTCGTGACCATCAATGTCGGCGGCGCCTCCTCCAACGGGGCGGCGCGCAAGATCGGCCTCGCGGTCGCCAACTCGCCGCTGGTCAAGACCGCCATCGCCGGCGAGGACGCCAACTGGGGCCGCGTCGTCATGGCGGTCGGCAAGTCGGGCGAGCGCGCCGACCGCGACAAGCTGCGCATCTCGATCGGCGGCATCCGCATCACCGACGGCGGCCAGGTCGTGCCGAACTATGACGAAACGCCGGTCGCGCGGCACATGAAGGGCACCGACGTCGTGATCGACATCGATCTCGGCATCGGCCGCGGCCGCGCCACCGTGTGGACCTGCGACCTGACGCACGGCTACATCGACATCAACGGCAGCTACCGTTCTTGAGTTCGAGCTTCGATGAAGCCAACTTCGAGGGGGAGTGCCCGGGCGGCCCGCCGCCGCTCGGCGATCGTCCGCTGGTTCTGGTCGCCGCCGTAGCCCTGGTCGATCCCGACGGGCGCATCCTGATCGCCCAGCGACCTCCCGGTAAATCGATGGCAGGCCTCTGGGAGTTCCCCGGCGGCAAAGTAGATCCCGGCGAGACACCCGAGCAGGCGCTGGTGCGTGAACTGCACGAGGAATTGGGCATCGAGACCGCCACCAGTTGCCTCGCGCCCATCGCCTTCGCCAGCCATGGTTACGAGAAGTTTCACCTGCTGATGCCGGTCTTCGTCTGCCGCAAGTGGAACGGCATCCCGCAGCCGCGCGAGGGCCAGACGCTGAAATGGGTCGCGCCCCTCGACCTCTCGCGCTATCCGATGCCGCCCGCCGACCTGCCCTTGGTCGGCCTGCTCCGCGACCTTCTTTAGTTCTGCGCTAGGTCGTTGTCGGCAACGCTGCGCCTTCGCGCCAGGCGAGCAGGGTGCGGAAGATGACGGCTTGCACCGTGGCGGCGACGGCGGCGCCGGCATAGGAGACGAGCAGCGCAACCGTCCAGGTGACGACGGCGGCGGCTTCCTGGGCGCCCAGCACGCCGCTCATCACGCCGAGTGTGACGAACGTCGCGAGCGTGGTGGCGATGGCGCTGGCGAAAAACGTCAGGAACAGAACGCCGATGATGGTCCAGCCGTTGCCGCGGCCGTGAGTCCACGACAGACGCGGCGAGAACGGGACATCGACGGCGGTGGCCGCGAGGCCCCAGCTCACGCGCAACGCCAGCAGCACGGACACCATGAAACCCGCGCCGAGCGGTGCGGCCAGCGCCTGGCGCTGGGCCACCTCGGGGTCGAGCGCCACGCCTGATTTCAGCATGCCGTAGTCCACGGCTCCGGCGGTGAGGATGAACGCGGTGATCAGCACGAAGGTGATGCCGCCCACTTTAATGAGATGCACGAGATAGGCCGTCTCGCGCGGCGACCAGCCGAGGCCGGGCAGGCGCTCGACGCGGTTCGGTCCCAGCAGGACGAAGCGCTGCCAGGCGACCATGAACATGACTGTCGGCACGACATCGAGCGCCTTCTCCGCCAGCACGGCGTAGATCGATTCCTGGTTCAGCGCGTTGCCGATCAGCCGGATGGCGAGCGATATGATCCACGGGATCGTGACGAGATGAAAGAACGGTCGGAGGTTGGCGAAGAAGAAGCCGAAGCTCTCCGCGAGCACGGCGCTGAACGACAATTTGACGACAGGCACGATCTAGCTCCGCTCCACTTTTTCGCCGGCGCTATGCTCGGCGGTTCCCAGCGCCTCGGCGAGGCGATGTGCGGCGCTACCCGGCTTCAGCGGCTTGGGCTGCGAGGCATGCGGCGCCCAGCCGTGCAGGAACAGCACCTCGAAACTGGCCGCCACCCGGCCGGAGGGCAGGGCGAAGCGCTCGCTGTAAATCTCCGCTGCTCTCAGCAAGGTCGCGCGCCGCGCCATGCCGCGGCGGCGCTCGACGACCAGATTGCCCTCGCCCATGGCGCCGAGGTCGCGCATCAGCGCCAGCGCGCTTTCATAGTCGACCTCGATCGTCTCGCCATCGGCCACCGGCAGCGCGAAGCCCGCGCGTTGCAGCAGGCCGGCGGCGTCGCGCAGATCGGCGAACGGCGAGACCCGCGGGCTGAGGCCGCCTTCGATCTCGCTCTCCGCCGCCGCCAGCGCCTGGCGCAGTTGCCACAGCGTGCCGCCGCCCAGCATGGCGCCGAGAAAAAGTCCGTCGGGCTTCAGCATGCGGCCGATCTGGATCAGCGTGCCGGGCAGGTCGTTGACCCAATGAAGCGACATGGCGCTCAGCACCAGGTCGAAGCTCTGCGGCGCAAAAGGCAGGGCTTCCTCGTCGGCCACCACGGCCGGTCCGGCGGCGCGCCGGGCGAAGGCAAAACCGAGATCGCTGCGGATGAGTTGGCCCACGGACGTGCGATCGCCGAGCGCTGCTGCGACCTCGTCGCCGTGGCAGCCGAGGTCGAGCGCCAGGTCGAAGTTCCGGCGCACGTCGTCCAGCCGTTCGACCAGGCGTTCGGCGATCTCGCGCTTGAGGAAGGCCTGGCGGTCCCAGTCACGCGCCGCACGGTCGCGGCGCTGGCGCAGCACCGCGCGGTCGAAGACCAGAAGGGGATCGGTCGTTGCCACGGCCCGTATGTAAGGTGAAAGCGCGCCGACCGGTAGGGGACGCCGGTGTGAGACGATGGCTTTCCCCGCCATCCTGTCGGCGCATTTGGTTGGCCCAATTGCGCCATGTCGCTCGCTGACCTGGGTCATATCTGCGCCAACGCCGGCCGCTTGGTGCTGGACGCGGTGCTGCCGCCGTTGTGTCTGGGCTGCAGCGAGATAGTGGGTGCACCGGGCGCCCTTTGCGCCGACTGCTGGCAGGGTTTCTCTTTTGTGGCACCACCCCAGTGCGCCTGCTGCGGCGATCCGTTCGCCGAGCATCTGGGCGACGATGCGCTCTGCGCCGGCTGCCTGGCACGGCGGCCGTTGTTCCGTCGGGCGCGCGCGGCGCTGGCCTACGACACGCAAAGCCGCCGGCTGGTGCTGCCGTTCAAGCATGGCGACCGCACCGACATCGCCCGCGCCTGCGGCGGCTGGATGGCGCGGGCTGGCGCGGAGCTCCTGGCCGAGGCCGACCTGATCGCGCCGGTGCCGCTTCATTGGCGCCGGCTGCTGGCGCGCCGCTACAACCAGGCACAGCTGCTCGCCCGCGCCCTCGCGCGGGGGGGAACAAGTGCCCGACTGGCACCGGACCTGCTGCGCCGCCGGCGATGGACGGGATCGCAGGGCGGGCTGCGGGCCAGGGAACGGCGGCGCAACGTGCGCGAGGCCTTCGACATCCATCCGCGCTGGGCGGCCGAGGTGGCCGGCAAGACGGTGCTGCTGGTCGACGACGTGCTGACCACCGGCGCCACCGCCGAGGCCTGCGCCCGCATTCTGCAACGCGGCGGGGCCTGCCACGTAGACGTGCTGACGCTGGCGCGCGTCGTGCGCCCGGCGGTATAGTCGGCCCAAGGAGACCCCGATGGCCAAGATCGAAATCTACACCACGCCGTTCTGCGGCTACTGCGCCCGCGCCAAGGGCCTGCTCGACAGCAAGGGCGCGGCCTATGACGAGACGGACGTGATGATGGACGACAAGAAGCGCACCGAGATGCGCGAGCGCGCCAGGCGGTCGACCGTGCCGCAGATCTTCATAAACGGCCAGCACATCGGCGGCTCCGACGAACTCGCAGCCCTGGAGCAGGCGGGCAAGCTCGACGCGCTGCTGGCCCAGCCGGCCTGAGGAGCTTTGTCCGATGGCGAGCACGTTCAAAGCCGGTCTGATCCAGACCAACGTCAGCAACGAGATGGCCGAGAACGTGGCCTTCGTTCGCGAACAGGCGCGGCTTGCCCGTGATGCCGGCGTCGACTTCATCATGACGCCCGAGAACACCGGCCTGATCGGTGCCAGCCGAACCGAGACGCTGGAGAAGGCGCAGACGGAAGAGACCCACGCCATGCTGGCGGCCTGCCGCGCCTCGGCGCGCGAGACCGGCGCCTGGTTTCTGCTGGGCTCGATCCATGTGCGCGTGCCGGGCGAAGAGCAGATCCGCAACCGCTCCTACCTGATCGATGCTACGGGCGGGATCGTCGCGAGCTACGACAAGATTCACATGTTCGACGTCCAGCTCGCGGGCGGCGAGAGCTACCGCGAATCCTCGACCTTCAAGCCGGGCGAGCGCGCGGTGCTGGCCGAGACGCCGTGGGGCGTGCTCGGCATGACCATCTGCTACGACCTGCGCTTTCCCTATCTCTATCGCGAGCTGGCGCATGCCGGCGCCACGATGCTGTCGATCCCCTCGTCCTTCACGGTGCCGACGGGGCAGGCGCACTGGCACACCATCCTGAGGTCGCGCGCCATCGAAACCGGCTGTTTCGTCTTCGCCCCGGCGCAAGTCGGCACCCACAAGGGTTCCAACCGCAAGACCTACGGCCATTCGATCGCCATCGCCCCATGGGGCGAGGTACTGGCCGATGCCGGCGGCGAAAAGGCGGGCTTCGTGATTGCGGACATCGATCTCGCCAAGGTGGCCGAGGCGCGCAAGATGGTGCCGTCGCTGCAGCACGACCGAAAGTACGCCGCGCCCGTGCTGCACAAGGCAGTTGTGGCGAAAGCGGCGGAGTAGTCAGGGGAGCGCGCCACTCCAGTGGCGCATTTCATGAGCGCCACTCCAGTGGCGCCTTTCATGAGCGCCCCGGGAGTGGCGCGCTCCTATGAACGTC
>JAQSDW010000013.1 GCA_029946105.1 Reyranella sp.
TGCGTTGGCGGCTCGGGCAATTCGTTCAAGGTCGCCCTGTTCCTGAATTGCGCCGGGCTCGATTGGGAGCCGGTCGGTGTCGACCTCGCCGGCGGCCAGAACGGCGATCCGGCCTGGCGCGCCGCGACCAACGCGATGGGCGAGGTGCCGGTGCTCGAACGCGATGGCCGGCGCATGAGCCAGTCGGGCGCGATCCTCGCCTGGCTGGCCGAGACCCACGGCGTGTTCGCTCCCGCCGACGCGGACGAGAAGTTCGAGACGATGCGCTGGCTGCTGTTCGACAACCATAAATTCACCGGCAGCTTTGCTTTGCACCGGAACCTCTTCGCAAAGGTGCAGGTGCCGCATCCTGCCGTGCTTGCTTATATGAGAGTGAGGGTCGAAAGCGCCTTCTCGATCGTAGACAAGCATCTCGCCCAGCGCCGCTTCATGCTGGGCGACCGGCCGACGATCGTGGACTTCTCCCTGGTGGGATACCTCTACTACCCGGCCGAAGAGACCGGCTTCCATCTTGCCGCGGCGTATCCCGCGATCGATGCCTGGTGCGGGCGCGTCGCGGCCCTGCCGGGGTGGAAGCCGCCCTATGAGATGATGCCGGTGGGAAACTCCCTGCCCATGAGGGAGTCCCTATGAGCCATCACGACCAATCTTTCGTGCAGACGATGCTGGCGGCGTGGAATGCACACGACGTGGAGGGCGCCATGGCGCTGATGACCCACGATTGCCTCTGGGAGATCCCGAGAGGCGTCGAGCCGCATGGCACGCTCTTCAGCGGATCGACGGAGGTTCGCGCAGGCATCGCCAATGCCTTCAGGTCGATGCCGGACGTCCACTATGAATCGATCCATAGCTGTGTCGGTGCCGACCATGTGGTGATGGAACTGCTGGTGACCGGAACGCTGGCCGATGGCACACCGGCGAAGTTCCACGCCTGTGACGTGCTCACCATGAGAGATGGCAAGATCTCGGAAAAACGATCGTACCGGAAGGTCGTCGAGCGGTGATCTAGCTCCAGCGCTTGACCTTGCCGGTGTCGAGGTCGAACAGGTCGAGCACGCGGCCCACCGTGTGGTCGATCACGTCATCCAGCGTCTTCGGTCTGTTGTAGAAGGCCGGCACCGGCGGGGCGATGATCGCGCCCATGTCGGCCAGCGTCGCCATGTTGCGAAGATGAATGACGTGCAACGGCGTCTCGCGCACCAGCAGCACGAGCTTGCGGCGTTCCTTCAGCACGACGTCGGCGGCGCGGGTCAGCAGATTGCTCGAGATGCCGGTCGCGATCTCGCCCAGGCTGCGCATCGAACAGGGGGCGACGATCATGCCCATGGTCCGGAACGAGCCGCTCGACACCGCGGCGGCCAGATCGTCGACAGCGTGGGCAACGTCGGCGAGCTTGCGCACCGCCGCCACCTTGAGGTCGGTCTCGTGGGCGAGGGTCACCTCGGCGGTGCGGCTCATCACCAGATGGGTTTCCACCGGCAACGGCTTCAGGGCTTCGAGAATACGCACGCCGTAGATCACGCCGGAGGCACCGGAAATGCCGATAATCAGCCGCTTTTTCGGATCGTTCATGCGACCACCCTACAGGGTTATGCACAAATCGGGGAGGGCGCTTGATTCAGCGTGACTCGGCCTTAAGTCAGAGTCAGAGTTCGTCGTCCGCCACCAGCTCGGAGGTTGCCCATGAGCACCGTGGACCACATCGAAGCACTCAAGGCGAAGCACGCTTCCCTTGAGAGCGCGATCACGCAGGAAGTGAGACGGCCGCATCCCGACGACGATGTCGTCTGCAGCCTCAAGAAGCGAAAGCTTCAGATCAAGGACGAGATCAACCGGTTGAGCGCGCCACCGACCTCGCACTGAGGACGGCGCGTCCCGCTACGGCAGGCCCGCCCAGCGGGCGAGTGCCACGGCGCCCACGGCGGCGAACAGGCCGGGTGTGAATCCGCCGAATGTGCGGGTCACCACGGCCGTCACGGCCGCGCTCGGGCCCTTCTGCGTCACGTCACGCAGGCGGAAGAGACTTGAGGGATCCCGGAAATTTCCGCGACGCTCAATTGAGTTTGTGCAGATTGACCGTCCAGGTCGTCGGTCCGAACGTGCCGCCGCGCGAGCTGCCGCTGCATTGCGCCACATCGTCGGCGCCGCGCTGGCAGACGAGCTGGTCTGCATACCAGCGCGAGCCGTCGTTGCAATTGGTGTCGGCATCGCGCAGGCGCAGGACGGCGCCCTCGAAGCGCGCCTGGGCACTGGTGCGGCAGGCGGTGCGGCCGCGCCGCCACTCGAGCTGGCCATTTCCGTTGGCATCGAAGCAGTAGGACGACACGCCGGCCTGTGCCTGGCCGCGCTCGTGGCGGAACGGATCGGTGCGCCAGCATCCCTGGAGGAAGGACATGTTGTTGGTCGGACCGGGCATGCGCAGCCGGTCGTCGCCCGGTCGCGGCTTCGTGGCGGGCGGCGGTGTCGGCGCAACTGGTTTTGGCGCCGCGACGGGAGGCGGTGGGGGCGCGACCGCGACTTGCGGCGGCTTCGGTGGTTCCTTGGGCGGCTCTAGCGGCTTGCAGTCGGCGATGCGCTTCTTGAGCTCGGCCTCGACCAGGTCGAGTTCGACGCGCAGCACCTTGCCTTGCGACGTCTCGCTGGCGAGCGCGATCTTCAGCACGGGCCGGGGATCGGGCGGGGCAGGAAGCGCCGGCGGCGCGGGCGGTCCTTCGCGCGTGGCCAGTGTGAGCGCGGGATCGACCGGCAGGCAGCCGCGCAGCAACCAGGCGCTGCCCAGGACGAGAAGGAGCAGGGGCAGCGCGACGGCGAGTGAGCGAGCCCAGGGAATGACCGTCGTCGTCGGCCGGACAACCGGTAGCGTCGGTGGGATGAGCGGCGCTTCGAGCACCGGCCGGTGCGTCGGCACGTGCGCGGTGGCGACAGGCAGCAGGGCGGGAGCGGCTTCCTTCTCATAGCCCCAGGCGACGATGACGGGACGGTCGCCAACCAGAAAGACGAAGGAAGGCCAGGGCGATCGGGCGGCAAGCTTCAGGGAGAGGCCGACCAGGCCCATGTCCTCTTTCGGGCCGGCGGCGGCCAGCGTGTCGCCGAGGCGGCGGATCTCGGCCAGCGTGCGCTCGACGTCGGCCAGGACCTCGTCGCGCCGCGCCGGATCAAGGCCGCTGACCGGGCGGACGGCGCCCGCCCAGCCGGCATGCCAGTCGATCGTCTTGCCGTCCTCGTGCGGCTGCGGGTCGGCCAGCAGGTCGGCCGCCGCATCGCCCAGGCGCCGGCGCACGACGCGGCGCAACTGCGGCGCCGAATTGTGCAACGGCTCGCCGCGCACGCCGAGGGGGCGCACGCCGCTTTGCGTGGTGACAATCAGGGTGGAATCGCCGGGCATTGAACAGTGAAAGTAGCCCGGGGATTATGGCGGCGCGATGGTGCCCGTCAGACCGCCTTGGCCCATTCGCGCAGCACGAATTTCTGCACCTTGCCGGTCGAGGTCATGGGCAGTTCGCGGAACACGATGTGGCGGGGGCATTTATAGGAGGCGAGGCTTGAGCGGCAGTGAGCCACGATCTCCTCGGCCGTGGCGCTGGCGCCCGGTTTCAGCACGACGAAGGCGCAGGGAGTCTCGCCCCATTTCTCGTCGGGTTTGGCGACCACGGCCACGTTGGCGACCGCGGGATGTTCCATGATCGCGCCCTCGACCTCGATGGTCGAAATGTTCTCGCCGCCCGAGATGATGATGTCCTTGGAGCGGTCGCGCAGTTCGATATAGCCGTCCTCGTGCAGGACGCCGAGATCGCCCGAATGGAACCAGCCGTGCTCGAAGGACTCCTTCGTGGCCTTGGGGTTCTTGAGATAGCCCTTCATCACCAGATTGCCGCGGAACATCACCTCGCCCATGGTGGCACCATCGCGCGGCACTTCCTTCATGGTCGTGGGATCCATCACGGTGACGCCGTCCTCGGCGGTGTAGCGCACACCCTGGCGTGCCTTCAGCCGTGCGCGTTCGTGCGACGGCAGCGCATCCCAGGCCTCGTGCCACGAGCAGATCGTGGCCGGCCCGTAAACTTCGGTGAGGCCGTAGACATGGGTGACGCGGAAGTTCTCCTTCTCGAGCGCCTCCAGCACGGCGGCGGGCGGCGGGGCGGCGGCGGTCATGAACTCGACCTTGCGATCGAGCGGCCGCCGTTCGGCCGGCGTGGCGCCGATGATGAACTGCATGATGATCGGCGCGCCGCACATATGGGTGACGTCGCTGTCGGCCAGCGCGTCGAAGATCGTCTTGGCCGAGGCGCGGCGCAGGCAGACGCTGGTGCCGGCGACCAACGCCAGCGTCCACGGGAAGCACCAGCCGTTGCAGTGGAACATCGGCAGCGTCCAGAGATAGACCGGGTGCAGGCCGATCGGCCATTGCGTAGCGTTGCCGTAGGCCGAGAGCGTGGTGCCGCGGTGGCTGAAGACGACACCCTTGGGATTGCCGGTGGTGCCCGAGGTATAGTTGAGCGAGATCGCGTTCCATTCGTCGGCGGGATAGGACCAGGCGTAGGCGGGGTCGCCGGTCTCGATGAACTCCTCCCAGGTCGTGTCGCCGATCTGGGCGCGGTCGTCGCAGGCCGGATCGTCGATGTCGACGACCAGCGGCTGGACCTTGGCGATGGCCAAGGCCTCGGTCATGACGCGGTGATATTCGCGGTCGACCAGGAGCACCTTGGTCTCGCTGTGGTCGAGGATGAAGGCCAGCATCGCCGCATCGAGGCGCGTGTTGAGCGAGTTCAGCACGGCGCCGGTCATCGGCACGCCGAAATGCGCCTCGTACATCTCGGGGATGTTGGGCGCCATGATCGCCACCGTGTCGCCGACGCCGATGCCGACCCGCTCGAGCGCCGAGGCGAGACGGCGGCAGCGCGTATAGGTCTCGGCCCAGCTCTGGCGTCGCGCGCCATGCACCAGCGCGACGTTGTCGGGATAGACGCTGGCGGTGCGCTCGATGAACTGCATCGGCGTCAGTGCCGCATGATTGGCGGCGGTCCTGTCGAGGTCGCGTTCGTAGATGTTGTGGGCGGCGAGCGCTGTCTTGTGGGAGACCAGACGCGGCGCGGGCACGCGCGCGACCGAGGGCCGGTTCTTGACCGAGCGACGGAGGCCCGGCCGCGCGAGCGGCTTGGGCGCGGCGATCCGCTTGGGGGCGGCCTTCTTGGCCTTGGCGACGCGAGGAGCCGGCTTCTTCGTCTTTGCGGCTTTGCGTATGGCAGGCTTCTTGACCGGTTTTTGGGCCGACTTCCGGACCGGTTTCTTGGCCTTGGCTTTCGCCTTGCCTTTGCTCGACTTGCCCTTGGCCATGTTCCGTCGCTCCAAAGCCGCCCGGCGCACTTTCACACGAAGCCCGTGCTCTACTCCAGCTTGATATCCAGTTCCTTGAGCAACGCGGCGAAATACGCCTGGTCGTCGGCGACCTGATGCGCAAATTCGGCGTCGGATTGATAGTGCGCGTTTTGCGCGACCAGCAGGAGCTTTTCCTTGATGTCCGGCAGGGCGGCAATCTTTGCCGTCTCGTCGGACAGGCGCCGGATGATTTCGGGCGGCGTGCCCTTGGGCGCAAACAGGCCGAACCAGCTCCGGGCGCGAAATCCTTTCAGGTCCAGTCCGACCTCGGCCGAGGTCGGCACGTCCGGCAGGTCGGCCAGCCGCGCCGATCCGTCGACCACGACGGCGTGCACCTTGCCCGCCTTGGCGTAGGTGACGAACGAGGGATCGAACACCATCTGGATGCGCCCGTCGAAGACATCGCCGGTGGCGTCGACGATGGTCTTGTAGGGCGAGTGCTGCATTTTTATGCCGGCGGCGCGCGTCAGCACCTCGCCAGTGAGATGCGTGATGGTGCCGAGACCCGACGAACCGTACCAGTATTTGCCCGGATTCGCCTTGGCGAGCGCCACGAACTCGGTCCAGCTTTTTGCGCCCAACGCATTGGTGATGGTGATGACCAGGATCGGCGTCGAGAGCCTGGCCACCGCGACCAGGTCGCCGGGATTATAGGGCACCTTCCGGGCGGCGGGCGTGATCGCCATGATGGCGGTGGGCGAGAGCAGCAGCGTGTAGCCGTCGGGCGGGCTGGTCGCCACCATCTGCGCGCCGACGCCGCCCGAGGCGCCGGGCTTGTCCTCGACGATGATCTGCTGGCCGAGCACGCCGCTCAGTTTCTCGGCATAGATCCGCGCCACCTGGTCGGCCGAGCCGCCGGGTCCATAGGGCACGATCAGGCGGATCGGCTTGTTGGGGTAGGGGCTCTGGCCGAACGCGGCGCGGCTGGCGAACGCAAGGGCCGACGCACCCAGAACCATACGGCGTTTCATCGCCTTCCTCCCTCTTGTCAGTTGGGCGATCCTAGCGCATCAAACGCGGGGAGGAACAATGGCGACAGGTGACAAATACCGCGCTCTTCACGCGCGTTCGCTGAGCGATCCCGAAGGATTCTGGGCCGAGCAGGCCGCGGCGATCGACTGGACCAAGCGCTGGGACAAGGTGCTCGACGCGGCCAACCCGCCTTTCTATCGCTGGTTCGCGGGCGGCGAGCTCAATGCCTGCCACAACGCGCTCGATCGGCATGTGGATGGGGCCAAAGAGAGCAATAGGGCCGACCAGACGGCGCTGATCTACGATTCGCCGGTCACCAACACCAAGAAGAGTTTCACCTATCGCGCGCTGCGCGACCAGGTGGCGATGATCGCCGGCATGATCGCGGCCCAGGGCGTGGCCAAGGGCGATCGCGTCATCCTCTACATGCCGATGGTCCCCGAAGCCGTGATGGCGATGCTGGCCTGCGCGCGGTTGGGCGCGATCCATTCGGTGGTGTTTGGCGGCTTCGCCGCCAAGGAACTTTCGAGCCGCATCGACGATTGCGCGCCCAAGCTGATCATGACCGCCTCGTGCGGCATCGAGCCCAACCGCGTCGTGCAGTACAAGCCGCTGATCGACCAGGCGATCGAGCAGGCCACGCACAAGGTGCCGCGCGTGATCGTGCTGCAGCGACCGCAGGCCGAGGCCACGATGGTGAAGGGCCGCGATCTCGACTGGAACGAGGCGCTCGCGTCGGCCAGGCCGGCTCCGTGCGTGCCCGTGAAGGCGACGGACCCGCTCTACATTCTTTATACGTCGGGCACGACCGGCCAGCCCAAGGGCGTGGTGCGCGACACCGGCGGCTATTGCGTGGCGCTCGCCTGGTCGATGAAGAACCTCTACGGCGTGAAGCCCGGCGAGGTCTACTGGTGCGCGTCCGATGTGGGCTGGGTCGTTGGCCACAGCTACATCGTCTACGGTCCGCTGATCCACGGTGCCACCACCATCCTCTACGAGGGCAAGCCGGTGGGCACGCCCGACGCCGGCGCCTTCTGGCGCGTGATTTCCGAACACAAGGCGATGGCGCTGTTCACGGCGCCCACGGCCTTCCGCGCCATCAAGCGCGAGGATCCCGACGGCAAGCTCCTGAAGACCTACGACCTGTCGAACTTCCGCACGCTCTTCCTGGCCGGCGAGCGCGGCGATCCGCCGACCGTCGAATGGGCGCAGAAGCTTTTGGGCGTGCCGGTGGTCGATCACTGGTGGCAGACCGAGACCGGCTGGGCGATCTGCGGCAACTTCCAGGGTCTCGATCCCATGCCGGTGAAGCTGGGCTCGACCTCGGTGCCGTCGCCGGGCTGGCATCTCGACGTGCTGGACGAGAACGGCAAGAAGATGAAGCCGGGCGAGGTCGGAGCACTTGCCGGCAAACTGCCGCTGCCGCCGGGCACCTTCCCGACCCTGTGGAACGCCGACGAGCGCTATAAGCAGAGCTACATGACCGAATTCCCCGGCTATTACAAAACCGGCGACGCGGGCTACATCGACGAGGACGGCTATGTCTCGGTGATGACGCGCGTGGACGACGTGATCAACGTCGCGGGCCACCGCCTCTCGACCGGCCAGATCGAGGAAGTGCTGGGCGCCCACAACGACGTCGCCGAATGCGCGGTGATCGGCATCGCCGACGAACTGAAGGGCCAGGTGCCGCTCGGCTTCCTGGTGCTGAAGGCGGGAGTCGACCGACCGTCCGCCGACATCACGAAGGAAGTGGTGCAGATGGTGCGCGACCGCATCGGGCCCGTCGCCTTCTTCAAGAGCGCGCTGGTGGTCCAGCGCCTGCCCAAGACGCGCTCCGGCAAGATCCTGCGCGGCACCATGCAGAAGATGGCCGACAGCCAGCCCTGGACCTTGCCCGCCACGATCGAGGATCCGGCCGTGCTCGATGAAATCAAAGACGGTCTCAAGATGGCCGGGTTTGCTGGCAAGTCATAGGAGCGCGCCACTCCAGTGGCGCTCATGAATGAAGAGAA
>JAQSDW010000014.1 GCA_029946105.1 Reyranella sp.
ACACGCGCTCCCATACCGTCATCGCCGCGCTCGAACAGGCGCTCGGCAAGCCGGTGATCACCTCGACGCAGGCAACGCTGTGGCATGCGCTCCGCCTGGCCGGCATCAAGGACGGTGTCCCGGGCTTCGGGCGGCTTCTCGAACAGCATTGACGGCGCGATGGCGGGTGCCGGGCGCCGGTGGCGTTTCGGGCGGCCCGGCGAAACACTGCGCGATGCTCATCCAGTGTCTCGCCCCCTCACCTTCGACGCGCAGCGCCGTGTCGCCAACGTTGCGGATCTGGGTGACGACCTGGCAGAAGGCAATCGCCTCGCCGGAGACGGACTGGCCCACCGACGATACGTGCCATTCCCATGTCTCGCCGAACGGCGTCGCCAGCCGGACCTGGGGTACGAGGGGCGGCACCGGCAGGCCGCGGTTGCGATAGGCCCAGGCGAAGGTGCGCACGCCGAGTTCGGCAATATTCCTGAGGCGGGGCGAGGACGCCGGCCGTTCGAGATCCAGCAGATCGTAGATCGCCTGGGCATGAGACCAGATCTCCATCTGGCGCGCGGTCGCAAACATGCGCACGCCCATGTCGGGGCCCGCCCATTTCAGCCGGGCGTCAGGGGCCTTGGCCGCCAACGCCGTGCAAAGCCGCTCGAGGGTGACCTGCCAGCGCTCCAGCAGGCGCGGTCCCGTCAAATCACCCAAACGTTCTCGGGTTTCCTCGACGCGACTGAGGCCCGTCGTGCGCCTGGCCTGGACGTCGGCCTGCAGCGCCGCGAACTGGGCAGGATCGGTCGCCGACGCAAGGCCCATGGTGTCGCCCATGTGCAGATGCTGGACGATGTCGTTGATCGTCCAGCCCTTGAAGAGGGTGGCGCGTTGCCAGTCTTCGTCGTTCAGGGTCGCCAGAAGCCGATGGAACTCCCGGCCCTCGGCCTCGAGATCGACGATCTGCTCCATCAACTTCTCCACCCCGGTCTTGATCGCTCCGGTCTTGATTGCTCACTGGCCGGGATGGAAACTGGCACAAGCAGGCACTGGATCAAGGTCGTCATCTCAAGAACGGCCGTTGCAAAGGCCTGCGCACGGGAGGCAGCACACGATGACGGGGCAGCAACAGGGCAAGCGCGGCTGGATGCCGTCGGCGACCTTGCCGAGCAAACCGGTCTCCTTCGCCGGCGTCACCTCTGCCGAAATGGTCGAGCGCGCCCGCCGGCTGGCGCCCGCCATCGCCGCGCGCGCCGAAGAATGCGAGCGGTTGCGCCGCATGCCCGAGGCCACCGAACGCGATCTGCATGCCGCCGGCCTGTTTCGCGTCGTCCAGCCCGCCCGCGTCGGCGGTGCCGACCTCGATCCCGGGACCTTGGTCGACATATGCGCCTGTATCGCGCGCGTCTGCCCGTCGACAGCGTGGAACATCGGCAACCTGTCGAGCCATCATTGGATGCTGGGCTACTTTCCACCCGAGACACAGGACGAGCTATGGGACGTATCGCCCGACGTGCTAATCGCCACGTCGCTGATTTTCCCCAATGGCCGAGGCCACAAGGTAAACGACGGTTACGAAGTCACCGGACGGTGGCCATTGTCGTCGGGCATCGACAATTCGGACTGGAACATGCTGGGCTTCATGGTCCGCGAACGCGACGATGGCCCACCGGTCGACCAGCGTTTCGCGCTCGTCCATCGCTCGCAATACGAGATCATCGACACCTGGCATGCCGTCGGCCTCTCCGGCACCGGCTCGCAAGACGTGGCGGTCAAGAAGCTGTTCGTGCCGGAGGCCCGCACGCTCACCGCCTGGGCTTTCAACGGCAAGCCGCACCCCGGCTCGCAGGTAAACCCCTCGCCGCTCTTCCGCCTGCCGTTGCTGGCGCTCGGCCCCTACGTTCTCTCCGGCGTCATGCTGGGCTGCGCGCAAGGCGCCTACGAGCAGACGGTCGGTGCCGCGCGCAAGCGCAACGCCACCAATACCGGCGTGCCGATCAACGCGAGCCAGCCCGTCCAAATCAAGGTGGCGGAAGCCGGCGCGCGCATCGATGCCGCCGAAATGATCATACGACGGGTCTGCGACCACGCGATGGAGGTCGCCCGCGCCGGCCGCGAGGCCGCCCACGAGGACAAGCTCCGCTACCGGCGCGACGCGTTCTTCTCGGCGCGGATGTGCCTGGAGGCCGTCGACATCATGATGGGCATCGCCGGATCGGGCGGCCTCTACCTGACCAGCAACATGCAGCGTCTGTTTCGCGACGCGCATGCCGCTAATGCGCACGTCATGTTCTCGCCCGATATCCAGGGCGCCTTGTTCGGCCAGCACGCGCTGGGCATGGCCGGGCCGCCGCCATTGCTCTAGCCGGCCCGGCGAGCGTTGTCATAGCTCGGCAAGGAGAGTTAGGATCGTCGTAACGATATAAAATGGGAGGATCAGGTTATGCGCATCGAGCGTCGTACCTTCGGCAAGCTGGCAGTCGCCGGCGCTGCCGCGAGTTTTGCCGGCACCGCCGGCGCCCAAGGCAAACCGTTCACCATCGGCTTCAGCATGAACCTGACCGGACCGTTGGCGCCCAACGGCAAGGCAACGCTTCTGGCGATGCAGATCTGGGAAGAGGAGATCAACGCCAGGGGCGGCCTGCTCGGGCGGCCGGTGAAGCTGATCTACTACGACGACCAGTCGAACCCCTCAACGGTGCCGGGCCTCTACACCAAGCTTCTCGACGTCGACAAGGTCGACATCATCGCCAGCAGCTACGCCACCAACATGGTCGCACCGGCGATGCCGATCGTCATGCAGCATGACCGGACATTCTTCGCGCTGCTCGGCCTCGCGGTGAACAGCGAGTTCAACTACAAGCGCTATTTCTCCATGACGCCGACCGGCGGACCGCGGCCCAAGGAGTCGTTTGCCGAAGGCTTCTTCGAGGTCGCGGCGGCGCAAAATCCCAAGCCGATGACCGTGGCCTTGTGCGGCGCCGATGCTGAATTTCCGCGCAACGCCATGGATGGCGCGCGCTCCGTGATGAAGAGGTTGGGACTCAAGACCGTCTACGACAAGACCTATCCGCCGACGACGTCCGACTATACGCCGATCGTGCGGGCCATCGCCGCCACCAACCCCGACATCTTCCTCGCCTGCTCCTATCCGGCCGACACGGTCGGCATCATCCGGGCGAGCCATGAAATCGGCTTCAAGCCCAAGCTCTTCGGCGGTGGCATGGTCGGCCTGCAGGCGACGGCCATCAAGACGCAGCTCGGGCCGCTGCTCAACGGCATCGTGGTCTACGACTTCTGGCTGCCGTGGGCGGGGTTCGCCACGGACGAAGGCCGCGCCTTCGTACAGAAGTACCAGACGAAATCGGCGGCGGCCGGGGTCGACCTGCTGGGCTACTACCTGCCGCCCTTTGCCTACGCGCGCATGCAGGTGATCGAACAAGCGGTGAAGGCAACCGGCGGCACCAACGACGAGAAGCTCGCCGAATACTGCCGCAAGAACACCTTCAAGACCGTGGTCGGCGACATCGCTTTCAACGCCGAGGGCGAATGGGCGACGGCGCAGGTCATGGCCGTGCAGTTCCAGGGGGTCTCGGGCAACGGCGTCGACCAGTTCAAGGATCCCAAGACCGAGGTGATCCTGTGGCCGACCAAATACAAGACCGGGGACATCATCTATCCCTACGCCCCGACCAAGTGACCGTTCGTCACGCGCCGAGATAGAACTCCCGGATCAGGTCGTTGTTGTTCAGCGCCTCCGCCGATTCCCCGGCGAAGGCGATGCGGCCGTGCACGATGACATAGCCGCGGTCGGCGATGCGAATGGCCTGGGTGAAGTTCTGCTCGGCCATCAGGACGGTCAGGTTGTAGCCGTCCTTCAGCTCCTTGATCTTGTCGATCGTTCGTCGGACCAGTAGCGGCGCCAGGCCGACCGACGGTTCATCGACCAACAGGATGCGCGGCGCCGACATCAGCGCCCGTGCCAGGGCCAGCATCTGCTGTTCGCCGCCGCTCATGCTGCCGGCGAGCTGGCGGGCACGTTCCTTGAGGACCGGGAAGGTCTCGAAGCAGAAATCGAGGTTGCGGTGGATGGCCGACCGCGCGGCAGGCCGGAAAGCGCCGAGCAGCAGGTTTTCCGTGACCGTCTGCTTGGGAAACAGCCGCCGTCCCTCCGGCACGAAGGCGATGCCGAGGTCGACGATCTCCTCCGTCGTGCGCCCGATCAGCTCATGCGTCGTGCCGTCGATCTCGGCCAGGATGCTGCCGGCGGAGGGCCGCACGATGCCCATGACCGATTTCATCAGGGTCGACTTGCCGTTGCCGTTGGTGCCCAGCAGCGCCACCGTCTCGCCGGCGCCGACGCTCAGAGACACGTCCTCCAGCACGCGCACGGCCCCGTAGCCCGCGTCGATGTTGGCCACGGTGAGGCTACTCGCCAAGGTACGCCCTCACGACTTCCTCATTGCGCACCACGTCCTTCGGTGGTCCGTCGGCGATTTTCTTGCCCGCCACCAGAACGGCCAGGCGCTGGGAGAATTCCATCACGGCACGCATGATGTGCTCGATCATGATCACGGTGACGCCCTGCCCGTTCAGCCGGATCAGGAGCGCGATGATCTCGTCGACCTCGGCATGCGACAGGCCGGCCATCGCCTCGTCGGCAATCAGCAGCTTCGGTTGCGCCGCCATGGCGCGGGCGAGTTCCAGCTTGCGCATCTCGATCTGGGTGAGGTCGCGCGGCAGCCGGTCGGCCTTCTCGGCGAGGCCGACCTCGCCCAGCAGGTCGCGGCAGCGTGCATCGATCGCCGCCCCGGCGAGGCCGCCGGTGCCGCGCGCGTTCACGGTATAGAGGATGGGAATGCGCAAATTCTCCGCCAGCGACAGGCTGGCGAAGGGGCGCGGCAACTGGAAGCTGCGCGCAAGGCCACGGCGCGTGCGTTCGTGTGCGGACAGCCCGTCCAGCGCTTGGCCCGCGAAGCGGACGCTGCCCGCCTCGTTCTGCAGCGTGCCGCAGATGCAGTTCACCAGCGTGGACTTTCCCGAGCCGTTCGGCCCGATCAGGCCGAGGCGCTCGCCGTCCTGGACCTCGAGTTCGATCCCATCGAGCGCGACGAAGCCGCCGAAGCGTTTGCCGAGGCTCTCGACATGCAGCAGCGCGGTCATCGCCGCTTCCTCTTGAACAGGCCGACGATGCCCTGGGGCGCGATGATCACGAACACCACCATCAGCACGCCCGCGACCAGCACGTTGACGGCCGAGGAAATCGTCACCCGCAGATATTCCTGCAGGCCGCCCACCAGCACGGCGCCCACCACAGGCCCCAGCCAGCTGCTGGTGCCGCCGATCAGCGGCATGGCGATGGCATTGACGGCATAATTCAGGCTGAAGCCCGACGAGGGATCGAGATAGGTCACGTAGAAAGGCAAGGGGGCGCCGGCCATGCCCATGAATCCGCCCGACAATCCCGTCGCGATCAACTTCAGCTTCAGGGTCGGCACGCCCGAGGCTTCGGCCGCCGCCTCGTCGTCGCGGATGGCGGCGAAACCGAAGCCGAGTGCGGAGCGTTCGATGGCCCGCGCTGTCGCCAGGGCTGCGACGCAGAGACCGAGCATGATCAGGAACAGGTAGTCGATGTAGCCACCACCGATCAGTGGCGCCGTGCGCGGACGCAGCACGTAGGCGCCGCGCGCGCCGCCGACGAAATCCCAGTTGGTGATCAGCGTCTGCACCACCACCGCAAGTGCCAGCGTGGCGATGGAAAAGTACACCCCGCGCAGACGGAGCGTCAGATAGCCGGTGCCGACGCCGACGATGCCGGCCATGAGGCCGCCGACCACGATCATCGCCGGCAGCGGCATCGCCGGGACGAGCTTGTGCAGGACCACCGACGAATAGGCCCCGATGGCGAAGAACGCGGTGATGCCGAAATTCACGTAGCCGGTATAGCCGCCGAGGATATTCCACGCCGTGCCGAGCACGATGTACTGGACCACGACGTAGCCGACGAAGAAGGCGTAGCTGTTGTCCAGCCAGCGCGCCAATCCGAAGATCACGGCAGCGACCGCGATCAGCACCAGGATAAAGGGACCGCCACGCATGTGTTCGCGTCCGCCCCTATCGACCCAGGATGCCGCTGGGCCGGACGGCCAGCGTTACCAGCAGAACACCGAAGGCCACGGCCGGCGACCATGACGGGCCGAAGAAGGTCGAGGTCAGGCTTTCCACGATGCCGAGCGTCATCGCCGCGATGATCATGCCGGGAAAGCTGCCCAGGCCGCCCAGCACGCAGATGGCAAAGATGCGCCCGATATATTCGCGGCCGATCGACGGTTCGACCGGCTGGATGATGATCAGACAGGCACCCGCCAGCGACGCCGTGGCGATCGACAGCCCGAAGGCGATGCGCTTGATCTTGACCGGGTTGGCGGCCATCAGCTGCAGCGCCAGCTGGTCCTGCGCCACCGCCTGGATCGCGCGTCCCAGGAAAGTGCGCGACAGGAACAGCTGCAGACCGACCGCCATCGCCATGGCGACGAGAAACGGCACCAGCAGGCGATACGGCAGGTCGAACAGGACGAGTCGCAGGCTCGGGCCGATGTAGGGCGCGTTCACCGACCGATAGTCGACGCCGAAAACCAGGATCAATCCCACTTCGGCGATGAACAGCAGCCCGAAGAAGAACGACAGGCCGCGCAGCGATTGGTCGTCGCGGCGCTCGAAGGCCACGTAGTAGACCTGATAGACCGCCATGCCGAGCAGGTAGAAAGCCGGCAAGGCGATCACCGCTGCCAGGATCGGGTCCACCCCCAGCACCGTATTGGCGATGTAGGCGACGTAGGAGCCCAGGAGGATGAAGGCCGGATGGGCGATGTTGACGATGTCGAGCATCCCGAAGGAGATCGCCACACCGATCGAGACGGCGGCGTAGAACCCGCCCAGCAGCAACCCGGAGATGACCGCATTCATCAGGAGGTCGAGCGAGACATCCATGATGTCCGATCAACCCCGCGGACAGGGTGAACTGGCTGTGGTCCTCACTGCCATCGACTTCCTCCCGGACGTGGCGATTTTTCGCCTTCGGCGCGCAGTCTGCGCCGGAGTAGGCACATTTGCCTAGTGCCCTTTTTCGTTTGTGGCAGGATCGGCTAGGCTGATCGTCGAGATCGGCATTCAGGAATGAGGCTGGACATGCGGTTCGGATTGTTCGGCGGCGCCAGGACGAAGCGCGGCGTCGGCCTCGAGGACAGCCAGGGATATGAAAGCTTCATCGAGTATGTGATCGAAGCCGATCGGCTGGGCTTCGAGCAGCTCTTCATGGTCGAGCATCACTTCACCGGCCAGGGCCAGGTCTCGGCCTCGATGACGGTGCTGGCCTATCTCGCTGCCAAGACCCACAACATTCGCCTCGGTACTGCCGTCGTCGTGCTGCCCTGGCACAATCCGGTCCTGGTCGCCGAGCAAGTCGCCACCCTCGACCTGCTGACCGGCGGCCGCGTCGATTTCGGCGTCGGCAAGGGATACCGCCAAGCGGAGTTCGACGGCTTCTGCATTCCCATGGAGGAAGCCGGCGAGCGTTTCGACGAGGCGATGGAAATCATCCGCAAGGCCTGGACCAGCCACGAGAAGACCGGCGGCCGCTTCAGCCATCACGGCAAGCTCTGGCACTACGACAACATCGTCGTCGAGCCCGAACCGCTGCAGCGCCCGCACCCGCCGCTGTGGCTCGCCGCCGGCAGCCGCGACAGCATCTGCCGCGCCGCGCGCGAGGGTTATAACCTCCTGCTCGACCAGCTCGCCCAGGTCGACCAGATCGCCCAGCGCATCGCCCTGTTCCGCGCGGAATGCGAGCGCGTCGGGCGCTCCTACACGCCGGCCATGGTGGCGACCGCGCGGGCACTGCAGATGATTCACGGTGAAAGCGAGCGGGCACAGGCCCTCGAGACGCGCAAGCGCGTGCTGAGCGTGATCGGCGATCTCGCCCGGGACAAGCTCGCCGACCGGGTCGAGGACGACACCGCGCCGCTGCTGGGCACGCCCGAGGAGGTGATCGCCCGCCTGAAACAGCTCGAGGCGGTCGGCGCGACCAACATCCTGCTGGTCGATCCCAATGCCTCGGTGGCCAATCTGCGGGCCTTCGCCGCCGAAGTCGTCCCCGCCTTCCGGCCGGCGCGGGCAGCCGACTAGAACCGCGCTTTCGGCTCCTCGCACGTCGGAGAGCCGTTGTCCTGATCGCGTGTCACAACCCCGTGTCACACCAAGTTGTGACATTTTCTGTGACACGCCCATTCCCGGAGTCCGGGCCGAGCCCGGAATCACGGGCTTTTTTAGAGATGGTTTCTTCTTCTGATGTCACAGCCCGGCGCACCTGTGACAGGTAGCGCGATGC
>JAQSDW010000015.1 GCA_029946105.1 Reyranella sp.
GCCTGCGCTTCGCCATCCGCGAGGGTGGCAGGACCGTCGGCGCCGGCGTCGTCACCAAAGTCGTAAAGTAGTGCTATAGAGGGTCATCGCCGGCCCAAAGCCGGCGGTGACAGACTGCAGGAGTGTAGCTCAGTTGGTAGAGCATCGGTCTCCAAAACCGAGGGTCGTGGGTTCGAGTCCCTCCGCTCCTGCCATTATTTAAAGAATGGCGATCATGACGAAAAATCCTCTCGAATTTGTCCGCGAAGTCAGAGCCGAGGTGGCGAGAGTCACCTGGCCGACCCGGCGCGAGACCATGATTACCACCAGCATGGTCTTCATTTTCGTCGTGATCGCGGCGTTGTTTTTTCTCCTGGCCGACAAGATCATCGCCTTCGTCATAAAGCTGTTGCTCGGGGTTTCGTGACATGACTCATCGTTGGTACGTCGTTCACGCCTATTCGGGCTTCGAGAACAAGGTCGCCCAGTCGATCCGCGAGCAGGCCGCGAAGAAGGGTCTGGACGAGGAGATCTCCCAGGTCATGGTGCCGACCGAGGAAGTCGTCGAAGTGCGCCGCGGCGCCAAGGTCCAGACCGAGCGCAAGTTCTTCCCGGGCTATGTCCTGGTGAAGATGGACCTGACCGACGACACCTGGCATCTGATCAAGAACACCGCCAAGGTGACGGGCTTCCTGGGCGGCGGTGGACGCGGCAAGCCGGTGCCGATCTCGGAAAACGAGGCCGGCCGGATCCTGCGCCAGGTCCAGGAAGGCGTGGAACGGCCCAAGCCCGCGGTCAGCTTCGAGATCGGCGAGCAGGTCAAGGTGGCCGACGGTCCGTTTGCCTCGTTCAATGGCACGGTCGAGGATGTGGACGAGGAACGGGCACGCCTGAAGGTTGCCGTTTCGATCTTCGGCCGCTCGACTCCGGTCGAACTCGACTACGCGCAGGTGGAAAAGATGTGATCTGCCCCCAAATACGGGGCTGAAAATCGGGGTTGTGGGGTGCCGGGGAGTTTGCTAAACCCCGCGCCCTTGGAAGGGCTGGCCACGCGCCGGCCTTTTCTCATGAGGCCGGTTTCCTCGGAAAATCCTTACGGATCAATGAGTTAACTGGAATATTGGTGCGGGAGGCCTAGCCATGGCCGTACCGCGCCGCCCACAGGAGGGGCAGGAATGGCTAAAAAGATTCAAGCCTACGTCAAGCTGCAGGTGCCGGCCGGCAAGGCAAACCCGTCGCCGCCGATCGGGCCCGCGCTCGGTCAGCAGGGCGTCAACATCATGGAATTCTGCAAGCAGTTCAACGCGCGCACCCAGAAGTTGGAAGCGGGCATGCCGATCCCCGTGGTCATCACCGTGTTCCAGGATCGCAGCTTCACTTTCGTCACCAAGACGCCGCCGGTCAGCTTCTTCCTCAAGAAGGCCGCAGGCATCGAGGCGGGCGCCAAGACGGTCGGCACGCAGATCGTCGGCAAGGTGACGAAGGCTCAGGTCAAGGAGATCGCCGAGCAGAAGATGCCCGATCTCAACTGTGACTCGGTCGAGTCGGCGATGGCCCAGGTAGTGGGCTCCGCCCGCTCGATGGGCCTCCAGGTAGTGGAGTAGCGCCATGAGCCGAGGCAAGCGATACATGACGGCGTCGGGCACGGTCGACCGCGAGAAGGTCTATCCCCTCGATGAGGCGGTGAAGATCGTCAAGGCGAACGCCAAGGCGAAGTTCGATGAGACCATCGAAGTCGCCATGAACCTGGGCATCGATCCGCGTCACGCCGACCAGGCGGTGCGCGGCATGATCGCCCTGCCGAACGGCACCGGAAAATCGGTGCGCGTGGCCGTATTCGCCCGTGGCGCCAAGGCTGACGAGGCCAAGGCCGCCGGTGCCGATCTGGTCGGTGCCGAGGATCTCGCGGAGAAGATCACCGCCGGCGAGATGAATTTCGAGCGCTGCGTCGCCACCCCCGACATGATGGGTGTGGTCGGCCGGCTGGGTAAGGTCCTGGGTCCGCGCGGCCTGATGCCGAACCCCAAGCTCGGCACGGTCACGCAGGATGTTGCCGCCGCGGTCAAGGCCGCCAAGGCCGGCTCGATCGAGTTCCGCGCCGAGAAGGCTGGCATCGTTCATGCAGGTGTCGGCAAGGCCTCGTTCAGCGAGGAGGCGATTGCCGCCAACGTCAAAGCGCTGGTCACCGCGATCAACCGCGCCAAGCCGGCCGGCGCCAAGGGAACCTTCATCAAGAAGGTTTCGCTGAGTTCGACGATGGGTCCGGGCATCAAGCTCGACCCCGCCACCGCGCTCACCTGAGCGCGTAAAGATTTCGACGCGCTCACCTGAGCGCGCCGGCAAGAGTTTTTGAGATTTCGTCGCCAGCTTCGGTTGGCGGCGGAGGGAGCGAAGAGACCGCAAGGTTTCGAGCTCCACCTGTCCGAGACCGCAGGTGCTTCGCCTTCCGCGTTTGTAACGAGGGCGAGCGTAATGGGGAAACCCGCCGGCGATAGACGGGGGCAAGGGAATCGACGCTGCACTTTTACTGTGCGCGCACGGGCCTGAACTTCCGGGGCAGGCGAACCGGACCGCAAGGTCTCCGTTCGCGCTAACCCGCTAACGGAGGCTGCGGTCTGAACGCAGCCGGTCCGATCCGGATCCTCCGGGTTGGACCATAGTTGGAGAAAGCCGTGAATCGTTCGGAAAAGGCCGAGGCGATCGTCGAGCTGAACCGTACCTTTATGGACGCCAACCTGATGGTGATCACTCGCCAGTCAGGCTTGACCGTTCAGGAGGTCACGGACCTGCGTCGCAAGATCAGGGCAGCCGGCGCAAGCTACAAGGTCACGAAGAATCGGCTCACGCTGCGTGCCCTCGAGGGCACGCCCTTCACAGCGCTCGGTCCCATGTTCACGGGGCCGACTGCCATCGCCTATTCCAAGGATCCGGTCGCTGCGGCGAAGGTCGTTGCGGCCTTCGCCAAGGACAACGAGAAGCTGAGCATCGTCGGTGGTGCGCTGGGTGGAAATGTTCTGGACGTCGCTGGCGTCCAGGCGTTGGCCACGCTGCCCTCCCTCGATGCTCTGCGCGGCAAGATCATCGGTCTCCTGCAGGCTCCGGCGACGAAGATCGCCGGTGTGCTTGTGGCCCCCGCTGGTCAACTCGCTCGTGTGTTCGGAGCGTACGGAGCCACGGAAGACGGCGCGAAGGCGGCGTAAGTCATTCGTTACCCAATCGACGTCACGATTATCGAAGTTCAGGTTACAGGAGACAGACAATGGCCAATCTAGAGAAGCTGGTCGAAGAACTTTCGGCCCTGACGGTCCTCGAGGCCGCCGAGTTGAGCAAGTTGCTCGAGACGAAGTGGGGCGTCAGCGCCGCCGCTCCGGTCGCCGTCGCGGCCGCTGCTGCAGCCGCTCCGGTCGAAGTGAAGGACGAGTTCACCGTCGTTCTTGCCGCCGCCGGCGACAAGAAGATCAACGTCATCAAGGCGGTGCGCGAGATCACCGGTCTTGGCCTCAAGGAGGCCAAGGACCTGGTCGAAGCCGCTCCGAAGGCCGTCAAGGAAGGCGTGCCGAAGGCTGACGCGGAGAAGCTCAAGGCCAAGCTGGAGGCCGAAGGCGCGAAAGTCGAACTCAAGTAGGTGTTTTCCGGCCGGGCCGGCTTCCTTCGGGAGGCCGATCTGGCCGGGCCACTTCTCCGAACGGACCTTTCAAGGTCCGCTCCGACAAGTGGCCCTCTGCGACGGATGGGGCGAACGGCTGGCGGGCCGCGAGCTCCGAGAAAGCAGTGGGTATTTATCTCCGCCCTTGAACCTTCGAGGACGCAGGATGGCCACGGCCTTCAACACGCGCAAACGGATTCGTCGTTTCTTCGGCCACATCGAATCCGTGGCGCCGATGCCGAACCTCATTGAGGTTCAGAAGTCGTCTTACGAGACCTTCCTGCAGCGGATGATTCCCGCGGCCAAGCGCACGCAGTCGGGTCTCCAGGAGGTCTTCCGCGGCGTATTCCCGATCAAGGACTTCGCCGAGCGCGCCAGCCTTGAGTTCGTGAAGTACGAATTCGAGGAGCCCAAGTACGACGTCGAGGAGTGCCAGCAGCGCGGGATCACCTACGCCGCGCCCCTCAAGGTCACGCTGCAGCTCGTGGTGTGGGACATCGACGAGGAAGCCGGCTCGCGCTCGATCCGCGATATCAAGGAGCAGGATGTCTACATGGGCGACATGCCGCTCATGACCGACAACGGCACCTTCATCGTGAACGGCACCGAGCGCGTGATCGTCTCGCAGATGCACCGCTCGCCGGGCGTCTTCTTCGATCACGACAAGGGCAAGACCCACAGCTCGGGCAAGTACCTGTTCGCCGCCCGCATCATCCCCTATCGCGGCTCGTGGCTCGACTTCGAGTTCGACGCCAAGGATCTCATCCATGTGCGCATCGATCGTCGCCGCAAGATCCCAGTGACGACGCTTCTGCTCGCGCTCGATAACGACGCCACCGCCAAGAAGCGCGCCGCGGCCATTGCCAAGAACCAGACTCTCGATCCGGCCGAGGCCCAGGGCCTGTCGCCCGAGGAGATCCTCGCGGCGTTCTACGGTCAGGTCATCTACAAGCGCGAGAAGGACGGCTGGAACACGCCGTTCAACGCCGACTCGATGAAGGGCGTCAAGCTCACGCACGACCTGGTCAACGGCAAGACCGGCAAGTCCGTCGCCGACGCCGGTGCCAAGATGACGCCGCGCCTGCTCGCCCGCCTCAAGGAGCAGGGCCTGAAGGAGATGCGCGTCTCGGCCGAGGAGCTGATCGGGCGTTACGCCGCCCTCGACATCATCAACGAGAAGACTGGCGAGATCTACGTCGAGGCCGGCCAGGAGATCACCCAGGCCGTGCTCGACCAGTTCGAGGAAGTGGGTATCGACCTGCTGCCGACGCTGGCGATCGACCACACCAATGTCGGGCCCTATATCCGCAACACGCTGGCGGCCGACAAGAACTCGAACCGTGAAGAGGCGCTGCTCGACGTCTACCGCGTCATGCGTCCGGGCGAGCCGCCGACGCTGGATCAGGCCGAGACCCTGTTCCAGGGCCTGCTATTTGACCTCGACCGCTACGACCTCTCGCCGGTCGGCCGCGTGAAGATGAACATGCGCCTGGACTTCGAGGGCGTGCCCGATTCGCAGCGCACGCTGCGTCGCGAGGACATCCTCTCGGTCGTCAAGGTCCTCCATGGCCTCAAGGATGGCCGTGGCGAGATCGACGACATCGATCATCTCGGCAATCGTCGTGTCCGTTCGGTCGGCGAGCTGATGGAGAACCAGTATCGCGTCGGCCTGCTGCGCATGGAGCGGGCGATCCGCGAGCGCATGAGCTCGATCGACATCGACACGGTGATGCCGCACGACCTGATCAATGCCAAGCCGGCGGCGGCGGCGGTGCGCGAGTTCTTCGGCTCGAGCCAGCTCAGCCAGTTCATGGACCAGACCAATCCGCTGTCGGAAGTGACGCACAAGCGTCGCCTGTCGGCGCTTGGACCGGGCGGTCTGACGCGCGAGCGCGCCGGCTTCGAGGTGCGCGACGTGCATCCGACGCATTACGGCCGCATCTGCCCGATCGAGACGCCGGAAGGCCCGAACATCGGCCTGATCAACTCGCTGGCGACCTACGCGCGCGTGAACCAGTACGGCTTCATCGAGAGCCCGTACCGCAAGGTCGTGAGCAGCCGCGTCAGCGATGAGGTCGTCTACCTGTCGGCAATGGAAGAGGGCCGCTACACGGTTGCCCAGGCCAACGCCGAGATCGACGCCAAGGGCAAGTTCGTGTCCGAACTCGTGCAGTGCCGCAAGGGCGGCGAGTACATTCTCGGTCGGCCCGAGACGATCGACTTCGTCGACGTCTCGCCCAAGCAGATCGTCTCCGTCGCCGCGGCGCTGATCCCGTTCCTCGAGAACGACGACGCCAACCGCGCGCTGATGGGTTCGAACATGCAGCGCCAGGCAGTACCGCTGATCCAGGCGGAAGCGCCGCTGGTCGGCACCGGCATGGAAGAGGTCGTGGCCCGCGACTCGGGTGTCGCCATCGCCGCGCGCCGCACAGGCATCGTCGATCAGGTCGATGCCATGCGTATCGTGGTCCGTGCCACCGAGGACTTCGGTGCCGACCGTCCCGCGGTCGACATATACAACCTGCTGAAATTCCAGCGCTCCAACCAGAGCACCTGCATCACCCAGAAGCCGCTCGTGAAGGTCGGCGACCAGGTGAAGAAGGGTGACATCGTGGCCGACGGTCCGTCGACCCGCGACGGCGAGCTGGCGCTCGGGCGCAACGTGCTCGTCGCCTTCATGCCGTGGAATGGCTACAACTTCGAGGACTCGATCCTGCTCTCCGAGCGCATCGTGCGCGATGACGTCTTCACCTCGATCCACATCGAGGAATTCGAGGTCATGGCCCGCGATACCAAGCTCGGCCAGGAGGAAATCAGCCGCGACATCCCGAACGTCGGCGAAGAAGCCCTCAAGAACCTCGACGAGGCGGGCATCGTCTACATCGGTGCCGAGGTGAAGGCGGGCGACATCCTCGTCGGCAAGGTGACGCCCAAGGGCGAGAGCCCGATGACGCCGGAAGAGAAGCTGCTGCGCGCCATCTTCGGCGAAAAGGCCGCCGACGTGCGCGACACCTCGCTCAAGGTGCCGCCGGGTGTAGAGGGCACCGTGGTCGAAGTCCGCGTCTTCAACCGCCGCGGCGTCGACAAGGACGAGCGCGCGCTCGCCATCGAGCGTGACGAAATCGAGCGTCTCGCCAAGGACCGCGACGACGAGAAGGCCATCCTGGAGCGCAGCTTCTACAGCCAGATCCAGGAAATGCTGATGAACCAGACGGTCGCCGGCGGGCTCAAGGGCCTGAAGCCGGGCACGCGCATCAACGACAAGGTGCTGGGCGAGTACACGCCTGGTCAGTGGCGCCAGATCGCGGTCAAGACCGACAAGCGCCAGTCCGAGCTCGAGGCATCGAACAAGCAGTTCGACGAGTCGATGAAGCGCCTGCAGGACCGCTTCGACAGCAAGGTCGACAAGCTGCAGCGCGGCGACGAGCTGCCGCCGGGCGTGATGAAGATGGTCAAGGTCTTCGTCGCCACCAAGCGCAAGCTGCAGCCGGGCGACAAGATGGCCGGCCGTCACGGCAACAAGGGCGTCATCTCGCGCATCATGCCGCTGGAAGACATGCCCTACCTCGAAGAGGGCGTGCCGGTCGACATCGTGCTCAATCCGCTCGGCGTGCCGAGCCGCATGAACGTCGGCCAGATTCTCGAAACCCACCTCGGCTGGGCCGCGGCGGGTCTCGGCAAGAAAATCGGCGACATGATCAACGGTGCCCGCGAAACGTCGATGGTGCAGGTCCGCAAAACCCTGCGCGAGATCTACGGCGAGAAGTCCTTCAAGGCCGACATCGCCGATCTCGACGATGAGCAGACGCTCGAGCTGGCGCGCAACCTCAGCAAGGGTGTGCCGTTCGCGTCGCCCGTGTTCGACGGTGCGCACGAGCCCGACATCGTCGACATGCTGGAGATGGCCGGTCTCGACAAGTCGGGCCAGGTGACCCTGGTCGACGGCCGCACCGGCGAGCCGTTCGATCGCAAGGTCACTGTCGGCTACATCTACATGCTGAAGCTGCACCATCTCGTGGACGACAAGATCCACGCGCGGTCGATCGGCCCCTACAGCCTCGTTACCCAGCAGCCGCTGGGCGGCAAGGCGCAGTTCGGTGGCCAGCGCTTCGGCGAGATGGAGGTGTGGGCGCTCGAGGCCTACGGCGCCGCCTACACGCTGCAGGAGATCCTCACCGTCAAGTCGGACGACGTTGCCGGCCGTACCAAGGTCTACGAAGCCATCGTGCGCGGCGACGACACCTTCGAGGCGGGCATCCCCGAATCCTTCAACGTTCTGGTCAAGGAGCTGCGTTCGCTCGGCCTCAATGTCGAACTGAACCAGTCGGCCACGTGAGCGTGGCCGACCTCTCTTCCTTCTTTGCGATTCAAGTCCACGAACTTCGAGGACAATAAAAGATGACCGACCTCATCAACGTGCTGGGCCAGCCGCAAGGCACTCCGACCTTCGACGAGATCCGTATCTCGATCGCCAGCCCCGAGCGCATCCGCGCCTGGAGCCACGGCGAGATCAAGAAGCCGGAGACCATCAACTACCGGACCTTCAAGCCGGAACGCGACGGCCTGTTCTGCGCCCGCATCTTCGGACCGATCAAGGATTACGAGTGCCTGTGCGGCAAGTACAAGCGCATGAAGTTCCGCGGCATTACCTGCGAAAAGTGCGGCGTCGAAGTGACCCTGACCAAGGTGCGCCGCGAGCGCA
>JAQSDW010000016.1 GCA_029946105.1 Reyranella sp.
CCGATAACATCGGCATGACACACGTCGGAATGGACATGGCGCCGCCTGTCACAGGTGCGCCGGGCTGTGACACGAGAAGAAGAAACTGTATCAAAAAAAGCCCGTGATTCCGGGCTCGGCCCGGACTCCGGGCCAGTGCGTGTCACAGAAAATGTCACAAGGTGGTGTGACACGCGGGTTGTGACACGCGATCAGGACAACGGCTCTCCGGCGTGCGGGGAGCTGCCGCGAGAGGACGGCGGTCTACGGCTTACCGAGGGGCGGCTTCGCGTAATGATCCGCCAAGCCGTTCAACGCCGCCGCGCCGTCGCCCTTGAACGTCGGCCCGTGCATCAGGGCGATGGTCGTGGGCGCGAGGCCGGCCAGCCGGCGCAGCGTCGGCTCGGCGAGCGGCGTCCAGGGCATGAAGGGCACCTTCGCCGCGGTGTCGATCGCGGGGGCCACGATGTCACTCTCAGTCGTGGGCTCAGCCGGGCCCATCTGGGTGAAGAGGTCGCTGGAGAACAGCGTGCCGGTCGTCTCCTCGTAGAGCAGGCCGGCATCCCAGTTGTGCGGGATGTGCGGCGTGTCGAGCCAGCGCACGCGCTTGCCGCCTAAATCGAGTACCTCGTCGTTCTTGAGCGCCTTGGGCGCGCGGTCGGCCATGTCGGCGAGCCAGATGTTGCAGCCGAGCTGGCCGTGCGCCGGCGTGGCGTTGGGGGCGGCGGCGAGCCATTCGTTGAGCGCGCCCGATTCGTCGCCCTCGACGTGGCTGCACGTCGTCCAGCGCAGCTTGTCGAGCGGGATCACGCGCTTCACCGCGTCGGAGATCAGCGGGAACAGCGCGCGCTGGCCGTAGTGGAACAGCAGCGGCTCGTCGGCGTCGATCAGGAACTGGTTGAAGGTGAAGCCGGTCGGTCCGACCTGCGGGACGAAGGTGGTGAGGCGATAGATCTTGTCGGCAATCTCGGAGACTTCGGTTTTCATGGTGCGATCCTCCGGTTTGGGATTACCGGCGAGAGATTACTGGGTCCATTGGTCCTCGATCTTCGGATCGATCGCCTTTGCCGCCTTCTTGTCGGCGGCGGCACCGGCCGTGTCGCCCAGCTCCTGCTTGCAGGCGTGGCGTGACCAGTAGGCATCGGGGTCCTTCGGATCGTACCTGATTGCCGCCGTGAAGTCCGGGATGGCGAGCCTGCACCGGCCGGTCTGGGCGTAGGTCAGGCCGCGATAGAAGTAGGCAATGTTGAGGCCCGCGGCATCGGATCGGCCTGACTTGATGATTCGCGTGCAAGCGCTGATCTGGACGTCATCCGGCACCCCGCCCCGGCCGTCACACAATTTCATCTGCAGGGGATCCACGGTCTGGGCTTGCACCGGGCCGACTGAAAACGCTGCGGCCGCCACCGAGACGCCGACTGCAACCGCACGAATTGTGGTGAACATGTCATCTCCCGGAACGAGGAGCCTTGGCCACAGCCCCCGATATTGCCGGCCAGATGTCATTGGTTAGTCCTTTCGCCGGCGGCGGTCCTTGATTCAGGTCAAGCCTGTCAGGCGAGCGCCTGCCAGATCGTGCTGCGCACCTCGCCGAACTCGCGCGCCAGTTTGGTCCAGCTCTCGCCGCCGTCGGTCGAGCGGAACGATTGGCCGAGGTTGCTGCAGACGAAGATCAGCTTGGGGTCGGACGGGTTGGTGGCCACCGTCCACGGCGTCGAGTTGAGTGTGCCCGGGAGCTTCGCGTCTTCCCAGGTGGCGCCATAGTCGCGGCTGCGCAGCAGGCGGCCGGTCGAGCCCGGCGGTCCGTTGCCGTTGGTCAGGAACACCGTCTGGTCGCCGTCGGCGCGGGCCTTGATGGTGCGGGTGTATTGCCAGGGCGAGTCGAGTTCCTGGAAGCTGAAGGTCTCGCCGTTGTCGCGGCTGACGTTCAGGCCGCGGTTGGTGGTGGCATAGACCAGCTTGCCGCCGTTCTTGACGCCCTCTTCCTTTACGATCGCCACTCCATGGATGTCCTCGGAGTTGATGCCCTGGCCCACCTTCTTCCAGGTGCGGCCGCGGTCGGTCGAGCGGTGCACGCCGTCGATCTCGACGCCGGCCCACAGCGTGTCGCGGTCGATCGGGTCGAACAGGATCTGCGTCACGCGCGGCTTGCCCACGAAGATGCAGGCCTCGGCAAAGGAGCCCTTGGTGGGCGCGAAGCTTTTGCCGCCGTCGGTCGAGACGAAGATGTTGGCGGGCTGGGTGCCGACCACGATCGTGTCGGGATCGTCGGGTGCCTGGGCCATCGACCAGATGTCGTAACCGTCGAGCACCGACGGCAGGTGGGTCCATTTCTGGTCGCCCTCGTTCCAGCGGTAGAGGCCTGAATCGGTGCCGGCCAGGACTTCGCCGGGGCGTTGCGGGTGCGCGGAGAGCGCCCAGACGCGGGCTTCGAGATAGAGGCCCGATTCGATGTAGGGCCGGATCCAGGTCTCGCCGTTGTCGCGGCTGAACCAGACGGACATGCCGGCGGTGCCGACGCAGAGCAGATTGGACATTGGTCGCTCCCTTACGGGGTGAGCTTGTCGATCAGGACCTTATTGAAGGCCTCGGCAGCCTCGTAGGCAACCCAGTGGCCGGCGCCGGGGATGACGTTCATTTCGAAATTTGGCTGGAGCGCGCGGAAAAGATCGATGCGCTCCTGAATGTGAGGATACGTGGTGGAATCGAACTCGCCCCAGATGCCGGTGAACGGCGTCTTCACCCGCGGCAGCACTTCGCTGAGCTTGCCCGCGATGCCCATGTCCCGGCTGCGGGTCTTGGCGCGTGTGGTGTTCAGGATCTGCATGTGGATCGCCACGCCATCGATCTTGGCGGGATCGTGGAACATCAGGATTTCGAGGTTTCTCCGCGCTTCGGCGGCCAGGGTCTCGGCCGGCATCTCGGCCAGGAGCTTGCGGAGTTTCGGGCCGGGCTTGCGCGTGGCTTTGAGGCCACCCGCACCGACGAAGGCGATCTTGCGCAGTTGCTCTTCGAACAGCGTGGCGATGTGGCCGCCCACCATGCCGCCGAACGAGAAGCCGGTGATGGCGAATTGCCTGTCCCTGGGCAGCAGCTCCTTCATCGCGTGTTCGACGCAGTGCGTCACCGACCAGACGTCGCGCACGTCGTCGGGCGGGTCGCTGTCGCCCAGGCCCGGCATGTCGGCGGCGTATATCGTGAAATGCTGGCTGAGCGGTACTACGTTCCGGATCCAGTGGATCCACGAGCCCGAGCCGCCGTGAAACAGCAGCAGGATGGGTTTGTTGGCGCCGGCGTCCCAGACATGCCAGGTCATGCGGCCGCCGTTACCCATCGGTACTTGGACGACTTCCGACGCGGTCTTTTCGATCGTCAGGATATGGTCGGCGGCGGTGCGCCCGTCCGGCATGCGCGGGACGGCCGAATAATCGAGGCTCATTTGCCGATCGCCCCCAGCAGACGTTCGACGAATTCAGGCGCCTTCTTGCGGTCGATCCAGCGCAGGACCGTCACCAGATCGTTGTCGGGATCGATCCAGACGATGTGGCTGCCCCAGCCCAGCGCGAAGTAGCTGCGCTCGGAGGCTGCCGCAAACTGCCGCTTGCCGGTGTTGAGCCACCACATCAGCCCGTAGAAAGGTGCCACCGGGCAGGGTTTTACCAGCTCGTCGGTCCAGCCTTTGGGCAGGATCTGCTTGCCCTCCCAGACGCCGCCGGCCGCGACCAGCCTTCCCATAAAGGAGAGATCGCGCGCCGAGATCACGATGCCGCCGCCCCAATGTCCGCCGCCGGGGACGGAGAGCATCTGCTTGCCGTCGATGGTGACGGTGGAGGTTTTATAACCGTCCCACTTCCAGCCCTGCGAGGCGCCGATCGGATCCATGATGCGGCGCTTGAGGACCTGGGGCAGCGGCTCCTTGAAAACCTGCAGCAGCGAGTAGCTGAGCCGGTTCACGCGCACGTCGTTGTATTCATAAAAGGTGCCGGGCTTCTTCATCGCGCGGCGCGTGCCCTTGGGGGCGTCGGCGACGGTGACGCCCACCACGCGATTGTGGTCGATGCGGTCTTCCTTGCCGAACACGCTGCCCGACCATTCGCTGGTCTGCGTCAGCAGGTGGCGCCAGGTGATGTCCTTGTTCTGGTCGGACTTGAAGCCGTCATCGAGCGCATAGTCGCCCGCTCTGTCGTCGAGGCTTTTTATCAGGCCATCGCCCAGCGCCAGGCCGGCCAGCAGGGCGAGGTAGCTCTTGGCGACGCTGAAGGTCATGTCGGCGTGGTCGACGTCGCCCCATTCGGCGAGCTTGGTGCCGCCCCGGTAGGCGATACCGGCGTGACCGCCACGCGGCGTTACCGGCCCCAGCACCTCGTTGTCGGGGGATTTTTCGCCGGAATCGTAGGTCATCACGAATTGGCCGTCCGGCATGTACATGCTTTTGGGCCAGTGGGATTCGGCGGATTTGGCGAAGTCTACGGCGTCGTTCAACTTGTTCATCGTGTTCATGCCCGCAATCAACATTGGTGCCCGGCCGGGAGCAAGCTAGAAAGCGCCTTATGCCCATACCCACAACGCTCACCATCCGCCGCCCCGACGACTGGCACGTCCACCTGCGCGACGGCGCCTTGCTGGCCGCCTGCGCCGTCCACACTGCCCGCCAGTTCGCCCGCGCCATCATCATGCCGAACCTGGTACCGCCGGTAACCAAGGTGGCCGAGGCGGTGGCCTATCGCGACCGCATCCGTGCGGCCGTCCCGGCCGATCTGAAATTCGAGCCGCTGATGACCTGCTACCTCACCGACGGCGCCGATCCCGCCGAGCTGATACGCGGCAAGGCCGAGGGCGTCTGGGTCGCGGCCAAGCTCTATCCCGCGCACGCCACCACCAATTCCGCGCACGGCGTCACCTCCATGGACCGCGTCGCGAAAGGCCTTGAAGCGATGGAAAAGGCCGGCATGCCTTTGCTCGTCCATGGCGAAGTGACCGATCCCGGGGTCGACATCTTCGACCGCGAGGCCGTGTTCCTGGACAAGATCCTGGCGCCCCTGCTGAAGCGCCACCCCGGCCTGAAGATCGTGCTGGAGCACATCACGACCCGCGAAGGTGTGGCCTTCGTCGAGGCAAATCCCGGCCGCCTGGGCGGCACGATCACGCCGCACCATCTCAGCTACAACCGCAATGCGATCTTCAAGGGCGGCATCCGTCCGCACTTCTATTGCCTGCCGATCGCCAAGCGCGAGGAGCATCGTCTCGCTCTGCGGCGCGCCGCGACCTCGGGCGGCACGCAATTTTTCCTCGGCACCGACACCGCGCCGCACACCGCCGACACCAAGGAATGCGCCTGCGGCTGTGCCGGCGTCTTCAACGCCCCCGTCGCGATGCAGGTCTATGCGCAGGTCTTCGCCGAGGAGGATAAGCTCGACAAATTGGAAGCCTTCGCCTCGCTGAACGGCCCACGCTTCTACGGCCTCGCGGCAAACGAGGAGCGGGTGACCCTGCGCGCTGCCGCCCTCGATGTGCCCGAGAGCGTCGAGGTGCCGGGGCTCGCCCCGGGATTGATCAAGACCATCACCGTGTTTCGCCCCGATACGCCGGTCGACTGGTCGTTCTAGGACGGCTGGTCTATCGTGGCGGCATGAGCAAAAAACGCATACCCGCCGGCGCCGTCGTGCGCGGCACCGACAAAGGCTACATCCACGGCGATCTGAAACCCGGCAGCGAACGCCCGGTCGAGAAGATCGAGAAGACCTATCCCTACATACGACCGCGCGATGCCGCGACGCTGATCCTCGTGCGCATGAAGGGCAAGACGCCCGAAGTGCTGATGGGCTGCCGTGCCGCCGCGCACGCCTTCATGCCAAATCGCTACGTGTTTCCCGGCGGTCGCGTCGATCGCGCCGACGCGCACATCCCGATCGCCACGCAGCTCGACCGCTACGTGAACGCCCGCCTGCAGAAGGCGGCAACCGCGCAACGTGCCCGCGCATTGGCCATCGCCGCGGTTCGCGAGACCTTCGAGGAAAGCGGCCTGATGCTGGCCAAGCCGCTGAAAGGTGGCGCCCCGGACAAGGATTACGGCGAGCACTGGAAGGGTTTCCTCGACACGGGCATGGGCCCGGCACTCGACTGCCTCGACCTGATCGCGCGCGCGGTGACGCCGCCCGGCCGGCCGCGCCGCTTCAACGCCCGCTTCTTCATGGCGCGGGCCGAGGATGCGAGCGGCGAGATCCGGCATTCGAGCGAGATGGGCGATATCCGCTGGGTCCGCCTCGACGAGGCGCGCGAGCTGCCGTTGCCGACCATCACCGGGCTCATCCTGGGTGAGATCGGTCGATTGGTGAAAGAGCCGCCCGATCGCAAGAAGCAGCGCAAGATCCCGCTGTTCACGACGATCCACCGCAAGCACCTGATGATCGAGGAGTGACCCGGTGACGGTGCGCGCCGAGATCAACTCGTCGCCCACCGGTCCTGGGCCTACTATTCCCGGGCCCAAATCCGGCCTGCCGCCACGCGGTGTCGTTCGTCTGCGCGCCCTCGTGCTCATCCGCTGGGCCGCCGTCGCCGGGCAGGTCTTCACCGCCGCGGTCGTGCAATGGGGCCTGGGATTTGGTCTGCCCGTCCTGGCGGTGGGCGGGACGATCGCGCTTTCGGCGCTGCTCAATCTCACCGTCAGTCTCGGCCGGCCGGCGTCGGCGCGCATCGACGACCGCGAGGCCACGCTCTTCCTCGCCTTCGACATCCTGCAGCTTGCCGTCCTTCTCTATCTCACCGGCGGCCTGCTCAATCCCTTCGCGCTGCTGCTGCTGGCGCCGGTCGCCATCGGCGCCACCATCTTGTCGCTCACCAGCAACATCGCGCTGTCGCTGCTGACGATCGTGAGCACCGCCGTCCTCGGCGTCTTTCACCAGCCGCTGCCGTGGCGAGGACCGCCGCTCGAACTGCCGGAGATCTATCAGGCTGGCGCCTGGGCTGGCCTGACGCTCACCACTCTGTTGATTACCCTGTACGGTTGGCGATTGGCGGAGGAAGCGCGGCAGATGGCCGATGCACTGGCCGCTGCCCAGGCAGCCCTGGCGCGCGAGCAGCGCCTGTCGGCGCTGGGCGCCCTGGCCGCCGCCGCCGCCCACGAACTCGGCTCGCCACTGTCGACCATCGCCGTCGTCGCCAAGGAGATGCTACGCGAGATCGAACTCGACGATCCGTTACGCGAGGACGTCGAGTTGCTGTCGGCCGAATCAGATCGATGCCGAGCGATCCTGGCACGGCTTTCGGTAGATCCCGCGGGCGATGTCTCGGATGCCTACACCCTCGTTCCTCTGCCGGCGCTGATCGAGGCGGCAGCGCAGAATTACAATCGCGGGACGATCGACATCACCTACGAATCGGGCCCGATCGGTGAAGGCACGCCCGCCGTGGCGCCGATTCAGGTGCGCAGCCCTGAAATCATGCAGGGCGTCGGCAATATCGTGCAGAACGCCGTTTCTTTCGCGCGGCACGAAATCCGGATCGCGACGCGCTGGACGAACGAATGGTCCGAGGTCGAGGTGCTGGACGATGGCCCGGGGTTCTCCGAGGCGATGCTCGACGAACTCGGAACGCCCTTCATTTCGACCCGGCAGGGCCAAGAGGGTCACATGGGCTTGGGCGTCTTCATCGCCAAGACGCTTCTGGAGCGCACCGGGGCCTCGGTGACCTTCGGAAATCGCACCGTTGCCGGGGGAGGCGCCGCCGTCTCCGTGCGCTGGCCAAACCCGGTCTTCAAGGCTACATAGCGGCCGATGTCGAAGGAGTCGCCATGAGCCAGGACGCAGGAGCCGGCCGTCCCATATCGCCTGTGATTGCCGGCACGACGTCGAACAAGGATCGGACGCTGCTGATCGCGGACGACGATGCCGCATTCCGCAACCGCATCGCCCGCGCGCTCGAGCTGCGCGGGTTCATCGTGACGGCCGTCGGCTCGGTCGCCGAGGCGCTGACGCAGACTGCCCGGCCGCCGGCTTTCGCTGTCCTCGACCTGCGTCTGGGCGATGGCAATGGCCTGGAACTGGTCGGCCCGCTCCGTCAGGCCCGCCCGGACATCCGCATCGTGGTACTGACCGGCTACGGCAACATCGCCACCGCTGTCGCCGCCGTGAAGGAAGGCGCGGTCGATTATCTCGCCAAGCCGGCCGATGCCGACGCCATCGAGCAGGCGCTGACCGCCCATGGCCGCAAGCTGCCGCCGCCGCCCAGCAATCCGATGTCGGCCGACCGCGTGCGGTGGGAGCACATCCAGCGTGTCTTCGAGCAATGCGACCGCAACGTCTCCGAGACGGCGCGTCGGCTCAACATGCACCGCCGCACCCTGCAGCGGATTCTCGGCAAGCACGCGCCCCGCGAACACTGACGAGCGAATACCGACAAGGCCTGGCGGTCAAGCTTGGCGGTTTTGGGCGTTCCAATAGTGCTCGAGGTTGCTGATCAGGGCCGCGCTGAAGTGGCAGTAGGCCTGCTCGCGCGCGTAGAGCGCGGTATAGCGACGGAACAGATCGAGCGGTTCGGCGGCGAGGCGTAGCGCCCGGCGATTGCCGATCGCGCCGACGACACCCGAGCCGGTCAACCGTTCGACGACCTGATCGATCGTGCGGTCGATCGCGTCAGGGTCCACGACCTCGTCGCATATCAGCCGCCCTTCCTCGGAATCACAATCGAAGCGGCGTTCATACATGATCGCCTGGCGGGCCATCCGGTCGCCAACGAAGCGCGCCAGCCGCAGGTTCGCCATTGCCGGAATGATGCCCTCTCGTCGGGCCGGCAGGGTCATGTAGGCGTCGCGGGCGGCGATGTTGAAATCGGTGGCGAGCAGGATCTGGCAGCCACCGCCGATGGCGAAGGTGTCGACCGCCGAGATCCAGAGCTTCTCGATCGAATCGCCCATGACCTCGTCCGGCGTCACGTCGGGCCGCGCCACACCGCGCACGATCTTGTTCACGAAGCCCGTGTCGCGGATCAGGAACCAGAGGAAAGGGATACGGCCGTGGTAGAGATGCGTGAGGTTGATGCCTGCATTGTAGACGTGCCGGCCGGCATATTTCCCTGTGGGAACCACGTCGCCGCGCAGTACGGCCACCTGGCTCAGCGGATCGAGGATGCAGACGTCGGCGCCGATCTCGGTCGCCGACTGGGTCGAAACGTCCTCCGAGTTGAGGAAGCGCGGATTGGACAGCAACAGCACCGCCGCCTTGCCCTGGCGTTCGACCTTGGCCGCGCCCAGGTCGAGCCGGCCGTCACGCAGGAATTTCGCCAGCGCCTCGGCGGATTCCTCGCGCGGCAGCAGCATGGTGTGGCAGAGATGCAGACCGCACGTGGGGTCGGCGAGGAACTGGTTGAACAGGATGCCCTGGTCTATTTCCAGGCCTTCCTTCTCCGACTGGCGCAAGTCTGACTCGGCCGAGACCTCGGCGCGCGTCGGCACCAGGCCGGGGATGGAATCGGCAGCGTCGTAGGCGAGGCGTTCGATGCGCACGAACTTCCGTCGTCCATCGGTCAGCCGATCGTAGAGCGTGCGGGCATGGGTTCGCAGGAAGGTGAAGCGCGCGTCGCGGGCGGCTTGCTTGAGAGCCTCGGCGGCCTCGGCCGTGGCAGCGTCGCGCTGCGGCTTGGCCGGCAGGCGGCCGAGCCGGTCGCGCGAGTTGCGCCAAAAAGCCGAGAAGGCGGCCGCATCGGCCTCGTAGTCGCCGTTGGCCGCGACCGGCGCCGAAATCACCGCATCCATGTCGACGTTCCTGCCTGCAACGATCGGTCGTTGTATTTTGGAGCGGGCGACGGGATTTGAACCCGCGACCTACGGCTTGGGAAGCCGACGCTCTACCCCTGAGCTACACCCGCGTCACCGGCATTCTAGCCCGCGGTTGCGCCGCAGGTCCAATCGTGTATCTGAAACGGATGCTGGATGAAGTCCTGACGCCTGAGGAACGAGCCGTCGTGGCGCGCGCCAAGGCCTTCGCCGAGACGCACGTCGCTCCCAACGCCGCGCGCTGGGAATGGGAACGCCGCTATCCGCTGGAGACGATCAAGGCGGCCTGTGCGCAGGGCCTGAACACGATCGAGCTCGCCAAGCAGCATGGCGGGCAGGGGCTGTCCTTCTCCTGCAAGCTGCGCGCCTTCGAGGAAATCGCGCGACACGATTTCGCCTTCGCCTTCGCGCTGATCAACCATCACAACGCCTGCGCGCGATTTGCGCGCGATGGCAAGCCGGCGCAGGTGGCGCGCCTGTTGCCGCGCATGATCGCGGGCGACGTGATCGGCTGCGCGGGGCTGAGCGAGCCCGGCGTGGGCAGCGACTTCGGCGGACTCGAGATGGCGGCGGTACGCGTCGACGGCGGCTGGAAGCTGAACGGCGCCAAGGCCTGGATCACCAATGCCGCCGTGGCCGGCCTTTCGGTGGCCTATGCCCAGACCGACAAGAGCCAAGGCTATCGCGGCATCGCCTGCTTTGCGATTGAAGCCGATCGACCTGGCTTTCATCGCGACAAGCCGTTCGAGCTGCATGGCGGTCACGCCATCGGCGTCGGCGGTTTCCGCCTGGTCGACTATTTCGCGCCCGACGAGGCCGTGCTTCACGAACCGGGCAAAGCGTTCAAGGCGGCGCTGGCCGGCATCAACGGCGCGCGTGCGTACGTCGCCGCCATGTGCTGCGGCATGCTGCAGGCCTCACTCGAGACGGCGGTGCGCTATACGCAGCAGCGCCAGACCTTTGGCCAGCCGGTGATCGATCATCAGGGCGTGCGCTGGAAGCTGGTCGATGCCGCGACCGACCTCGAGGCGGCGCGTCTTCTCACCTATCGCGCCGCCCGCCTGATCGACGAGGCAGGCGATGCCGTGCTGCCCGCGGCCTATGCCAAGAAGTTCGCCACCGACATGGCGGTGACGCGCATCGCCGACTGCATCCAGGCAATGGGTGCCAACGGCCTGCGCGCCGAGTATCCGCTGGCCCGCCATCTCGCAGGCGCCAAGATCGCGGCTTATACCGACGGCTCGATCGAGATGATGAACGAGCGTATTGGCGCGGGGCTGCCTTCCGTGTTCGGGAAGCCTGCCTGATTTAGGCGTTGTCGGCGCGCCTGAGCGCCTGGTCGAGATCGTCGAACAGATCGTTGCTGGTTTCCACGCCCACCGACAGACGCAGCAGGTCGGTTGGACAGGGCGTGCCCGGTCCCTCGATGCTGGCGCGGTGCTCGATCAGGCTTTCGACGCCGCCCAACGACGTCGCCCGCTTCCACAGCGCCACGCGCGCCGCGGTGGCGATCGCGGCCCGTTCGCCGCCCTTGATGCGCACCGACAGCATGCCGCCGAAGCCGCCCTTCATTTGCTTCAGCGAGACCGCGTGGCCGGCAAACGACGGCAGGCCGGGATAGAGCACCTCGCTCACCATCGGATGGGCCGCCAGGCGTTCGGCCAGCGACTGCGCGGAGCGGCAGGCCCAGTCGACGCGCGGGAACAGCGTGCGCATGCCGCGCATCAGCAGCCATGCCTCGGTCTGGCCGAGGATCGTGCCGAACTGGGCGCGGATCGCGCGCAGCTTCGCCCAATGGGCGTCGTCGCGCGCGCCGACCAGCGCACCGGCGATGATGTCGGAATGGCCGTTGAGATACTTGGTTGCCGAATGCATGACGATGTCGGCGCCGAACTCGATCGGCCGCGTCAGCACCGGCGTCGCGACCGTCGAGTCGACGCCCAGCAGCGCACCGGCCTTATGCGCGATCTCCGCCGCGGCGGCGATGTCGGTGACGGCCCAGGTCGGGTTGGCCGGCGTCTCCAGCCAGACGAGCTTGGTCTTGCCGGGCTGCACCGCCGCGGCGATGGCGTCGGTCTTGTCGCCGTCGACGAATTCGACCTTGAGGCCCCATTGCGTTGCAAAGGTACCGAGCCAGTTGCGCAGCGACCAGTACATGATCCTGGGCGCCACGACATGGTCGCCGGGCGAGAGGGCCAGAAAGCAGGCGGTGGCAGCACTCATGCCGGAGGAAAAGACCAGCGCCTTGGCGCCGCCCTCCAGCGCCGCGAGCGTCGCCTCAGCCTGATCGAAGGTCGGGTTGTCGGCGCGGGCATAGATCCGGCCCGAGCTGTAGCCGTTGTCCTCGTCGCGCTGGTAGGTGCTCGCCATATGGATCGGCGGCACCACAGCCTTGGTCACTGGATCGATCCAGCCCATGGCCTGAGCAGCGAGCGAAGCGGCGGAGAATTTCTTGTCTGTCATCGGCACACCGGGAGCTTACGAATGGCTTACTTGGATCGGTATTTAATTGCGTGTCGTCGGGTTGTCTTCACGGACGCATTGGTATCCGCTGCATCCGACGCTGTTGATACATGAAAGCGCGGTGCCGGTCCCTCCCCAAGGCGAACGGCGGCGCATCCGTGACGACAAACTAGGGGGCTTGAATGGACGTCGAAGTTCTGCACCGGCAAGTGATGCCGCATCCGGCCGTCAACGGCAGCCGCGTTGCCCGTACCCGCGATGCCATCGTCACCTCGGCGCTGTCCCTGGCCTCGACGGGCGAAGTCGCTCCCATCGTGCGCGATATCGCCCGGATGGCGGGTGTTTCTGCGCGGACCGTGTTTCAGCATTTTGCCGATACGGCCGAACTCTATGTCGCCGTTCTCGATCGCGTGCTCGCCGCCGAGTTCGGCGACGGGCCCGAGCCGAGTGCTGCATTGCCGCTGGAAGGGCGCATCCAGTTCGTCGTCGACCGCGGTTCCGAGCGCCACGAGCGGTTGCTGTCGATGTGGACCTTCGTCGAGACCCTGCAGCATCGCTCAGTGCCGGCCGCCGACATGGTCGCGCAGCTCTACGCCACCAACCAGGTCAACCTGGCCCGCTGGTTCGACCGCGAACTGGCTGGCCTGTCCGCCGAGCAACGCGGACGGACGTTGAACGCGCTGGTCTTGGCTTTCTCGCCCGAGAGCTGGGTCGTCCTGCGTCAGCGGCTCGGTCTGTCGGCCGAGCGCGCCCGTGACGAACTGCGCTTCGTCGTGGGCAGTGCGCTCAACGGAGCGGCCCGCCGCTAGCGCCAGCGCGTTGCGCCAGCTCTTCGAGGGGGCGGTCGCGCAAGCCGAGTTCGCGCAGGTGCGTCACCGTGTTGCGAAGATAGTCGATGTTGGTGCCGGTGGCGCCCTTGCCGCCCCGCACCAGGGCGGCGGCCTTGGCTGCCGGCAGCTTGCCGGCAAACTGCCGGTGCCGGCGGTCGGCGAGATAGACCAGCGCTTCGACCACGCGCCCGTCGTGCAGGTGGATCGGCCGGACTTCTTCTTCGTAGACGCCGTCGTTATCGATCTCGCGTGTGCGCAGATAACGGCGCACGGCGTCGTAGCCGTTGCGCGGCAGGCGATGGGCGAGGCCGCGACAGGCGCCGCCCGGCAGCAGGCCCAGGATCAGGCCGGGCTTCCTGGGCGTTCCGCGATAATGTTCGGAATAGATGCAGAAGGCGCGGTGCCAGCCATGCAGGCGGGCGGCTTGCGTTTCGCGCGCCGCGAACCCCGGGTTCCACATCAGCGAGCCGTAGCCGAAGACCCAGAAGGGCTTCGCCGTGCTCACGCCTGGTTGAGATGGATCAGCGCGCGCCGGATCTCGCGCGTGCGCGTGAACAGCTCGGACAGCTTGTCGCCCTCGCCCCAGCGGATGGCACGCTGAAGATAGAACAGGTCTTCCTGGAAGCGCTGCAGCACTTCGAGAACGGCTTCCTTGTTGTTCACGAAGATGTCGCGCCACATGGTCGGATCGGAAGCGGCGATGCGGGTGAAATCTCGGAAGCCGCCGGCCGCGTATTTCAGCACCTCGGCGTTGAGATGGCCGCCGAGATCGTCGGCCGTACCCACGATCGTGTAGGCGATCAGGTGCGGCAGATGCGAGGTGATGGCGAGGATGCGGTCGTGATGGGCGGGATCGACGCGGTCGACCTGGCTGCCGAGCGCCTTCCAGAAGGCTTCCAGCCGGTCGACGGCCCCGGCGTCGGTGTCGGGCAGCGGCGTCAGGATGGTCCAGCGGCCCTCGAACAGGTCGAGCAAGGCAGCCTCGGGCCCGGAATTCTCGGTGCCGGCCACCGGATGTGCGGGCACGAAATGCACGCCCTTGGGAATGTGCGGCAGCATGTCGGCGATCACGGTCTGCTTCACCGAGCCGACGTCTGACACGATGCAGCCCGGCTTGAGCGACGAGGCGATCACCTCGGTCGCCGGGCCACAGGCGCCGACCGGCGTGCAGACGATCACCAGGTCAGCGTCCTTCACGGCCGCCGCGAGATCGGTGCCGCAATGATCGGCGAGCTTCAGCCGGTTGGCCAAGGCCGCCGTTTCGGCGCTGCGCGTGGCCGCCACGATCGATTTGGCCAGCCCGCGCTTGCGCGCCTCGAGCGCGATCGATCCGCCGATCAGTCCGATGCCGATCAGCGCGATCTTGTCGAAGTGAACCTTGCTCATTTTCCGGCAGCGACGAACTTGGCGAGCGAGTCACGCACCGCCTTCACTTCGGTCTCGGTGCCGATGGTGATGCGCAGATGCTCGGGCAGCCCATAGCCCGCGATCATGCGCGGGATCAGGCCGTCGTTCATCATCCAGTCGTTGGCGGCCGCGGCGCGCTCCTTCGAGCCGAAGCCCACGGTGATGAAGTTGCCGACGCTGGGCAGCGGCTTCAATCCGAGCCTGGCGAGTTCGGTGCCAAGCCACGGCAGCCAGATATCGTTGTTGGTGCGGCTGGCGTCGGTGTGGGCGATGTCCTGCATTGCCGCGATCCCGGCGATCTGTGCCGGCAGGTTGACGTTGAAGGGCTGGCGCAGCCGGCTCATCACGTCGACGATGCCGGCCGGCCCGTACATCCAGCCGAGCCTGAGGCCGCCCAGGCCGTAGATCTTGGAAAAGGTCCGCGTCATCACGACGTTCTCGGCCTGATCGACCAGTTCGACGCCCGACTCGTAGTCGTTGCGGCTCACATACTCGGCATAGGCCGCGTCGATCACCAGCAGCACGTTCTTCGGCAGGCCCGCGTGCAGTCGCCGCACATCGTCCTTGGTGACGTAGGTGCCGGTCGGATTGTTGGGGTTGGCAAGGCAGACCACGCGGGTCTTGTTCGTGACCTTGGACAGCAGTGCATCGACGTCGGCCCTGTAGTCGGTTTCCGGCGCCGCCACCGGCGTCGCCCCGACGCCGAGCGCGTTGATCGGGTACATGAGGAAGCCGAACTGGCTGTAGAGCAGCTCGTCGCCCGGTCCGCAGTAGGCGCGAATCAGGAGGTTGAGCAGTTCATCGGATCCCGCGCCGCAGACGATGCGCGCCGCGTCGAGGCCGTAGTGACGGCCGATCGCGCTGCGCAGCTTCTCCGCGTTGCCGTCGGGATAGCGATGCAGCTCGGCTGCCGCCTTGGCATAGGCAGCCATGGCCTTGGGCGACGGTCCCAGCGCGCCCTCATTCGACGAGAGCTTGGCGATGGTCTCCTTGCCATCGACCGAGTCCTTGCCCGGGACGTAAGGGGCGATCTTCATGATGCCTGGACGCGGAGTGAGCGCGGTCATGGCAGTCTCCCGTAGGTAGCGATCAGGGCCGGGCCCTAGGACCGTAGAGTGGCCGGAACGGCATAGGCACCGATCGCGGCGACACGGCCGCTCTTCAGTCCCAAAGCCACCCCGAGTTCGCGCAGTCGCGGGTCGCCATCGACGATCACGCCCGGCAGTTCGATGAGATAGTGATGCACGCCGTCGACAACCTGGTCCAGCGCCGAGGTGAAAGTGGGCAGTCCCACCTTGGCCAGGCCGCCGGCGATACGGTCGCGGCTGAGGCCGGCCGGCGTTTCGATGGCGATGAGGGCGCTGTCGTCGCCGCTTTCCTCGGGCTCCATGCGGGCGAGAACCAGGGCCGAGACGCCGCGCGCCCGGGCGTTGGGCATGGCGAGAAAGGGCAGGCGGGCCACGACGTTGGGCAGTGTCGCATCGCCGCCGGCCAGCAGCGGCCACCACGGGGCGACGTCGGACTCGATGGGGGCCGGCACGATGCCGATGGTCGTCGGGCCGCTGCGCACGGCCGCCAGCACCTGGGCGGGCGTGTCGTGAGCGATGAAGGGGATCAGGCAGCCGAAATGATCGCGCGCGAGATCCCAGTAGCCGGGCTGCTCGGCCGGCCGGCAGATGGCGATCTTCAGCCCCGGTGTCTGCATCAGGGTGAGTGCGCACATCATTTCGCGCCACATGCGGAAGACGGCGGCGACCGGAAAGGGCCCCTTATGAGTGGAGATCCGCTGGCGCAGCACCCGGGCTTCGCGGCCGGGCCGCAGCGCCAGTCCACCCGCCGGCTTGACGCCGGCGATTCGGCCGACCACGTCGGCGCGCCGGCCGATCAGGCCGTGCAGTTCGCCGTCGATGGCGTCGATTTCTTGCCGCAGGCTGTCGAGATTGGGTTCGTTCATGAGGCCGGTAATTCCTGTGCGCAGCGGCGATACTACGTTCAGCCACACCGCGTAAAGGCAAACAAGCCTCAAGGCCCTTGCACCCGCTGGGCGAGGTTCGTATAAAAGCCGTCCGTGGAATTTGGGCCGACCGGCTTGCGACCACGTTAAACATCGCTAAAAGGTCGGAGAGCTTGAAAAAGCCCCCGGCCTTAGGTCGGGGGCTTTTTCGTTGGAGAAGACGTTGCTCCAGGACTTGACCGACGCCGAGCAACTGGCGCTCGCCCAATGCCGCCACGCGGTTCTGGGCGTTGAGCGGTCGCTGCGCCTCGACTGCGGCGTCGATCTCGGCCCCTATCGTGTGGCCTATCAGACCTACGGCACGCTGAACGCCGACAAGACCAATGCAGTCCTGATCTGCCATCCGCTGAGTTGCGACCAGTTCGTCTCCGAGCGGCACCCCGTCACCGGCAAGGAAGGCTGGTGGGAGAGCCTGGTCGGGCCGGACAAGGTCCTCGATCCGGCGCGTTACTTCATCATCTGCGTCAATGTGCTGGGCCACTGCATGGGCTCCACCGGCCCGCTCGCGCGCGAGCCCGCGACCGGCCAGCCCTGGAACCTGCGTTTCCCGGTGGTGACCATCGGCGACATGGTGCGCGCCCAGGCGGCGTTGCTCGATCATCTCGGCATCCCGGACCTGTTCTGCGTCATCGGCGGGTCGATGGGCGGCATGCAGGTGCTCGAATGGGCCGCGACCTATCCCAAGCGCGTCTTCTCGGCCGTGCCGATCGCCTGCGCCGCGCACCATTCGGCACAGAACATCGCGTTCCACGAGGTCGGCCGCCAGGCGATCATGGCCGATCCCGAATGGAAGGGCGGCGACTACCGCCTGCATCAGACGGTGCCGGCGCGCGGCCTCGCCGTCGCCCGGATGACCGCCCATATCACCTATCTCTCGGAGCAGGCGCTGCAGCGCAAGTTCGGCCGCGCCCTGCAGGACCGCAATGCGCTGGGCTTCGGCTTCGATGCCGACTTCCAGGTCGAGAGCTACCTGCGTCATCAGGGCTCGACCTTCGTCGATCGCTTCGACGCCAACAGCTACCTCTACATCACCCGCGCGATGGACTATTTCGACCTCGCCAGCGCGCATGGCGGAGTGCTGGCGAACGCCTTTCGCCGCTCACCCACGCGCTTCTGCCTGATGTCCTTCACCAGCGACTGGCTGTTCCCGACGCGCGAGAGCCGCGAGATCGTCCATGCGCTGAACGCAGCAGCGGCCAACGTGTCGTTCGTCGAGGTCGAGAGCGACAAGGGCCACGACGCCTTTCTGCTCGACGAGCCGGAGATGTTCCGCACCTTGAGCGGGTTCCTCAAGGGTGCCGCCGCCGTGCGCGGGCTGAAGCAAGCAGCATGAAAAGCGAACCTGCCGTGACTGCCGCCATCCGCGTCGACCTTCAGCTCATCGCCGACATGGTGACGCCCGACACCCGCGCGCTCGATGTCGGCTGCGGTGACGGCGCGCTGCTGGCCTATCTGGTCAACTTCAAGCGGGTCGATGCGCGCGGCATGGAGCTCAGCCAGGCCGGCGTGAATGCCTGCGTGGCCAGTGGCCTGTCGGTGATCCAGGGCGACGCCGACGCCGATCTGCGGGCCTATCCCGACGCCGCCTTCGACTACGTGATCCTGAGCCAGACGCTGCAGGCCACGCGCGAGCCGCGCGAGGTACTGCGTCAGATGCTGCGCGTCGGCAAACGGGCGATCGTGTCGTTCCCCAACTTCGCGCACTGGCAGGTGCGGCTGCGACTGGTGTTCGGCGGCCGCATGCCGCAGACGACGTCGCTGCCCTACAAGTGGTACGATACGCCCAACATCCATCTCTGCAGCATCGACGATTTCCGCGCGCTCTGCGGCGACATGGGTGTGCGCATCGAGCGCGCCATCGTGCTCAACAGCAAGAGCCGGCCGATCCACATGCCGCCGCTGCTCGCCAATGTATTCGGCGAGCAGGCGGTGTTCATGCTGAGCCGCGATTAGCTACCCGTCGTCCCGACCGAAGCCGCGCGTCGCGCGGCGCATCGGAGGGAAGGCCCCTCGGCTACGCTCGGGGCGACGGAGGAGGCTTTTCATAGTGGCCCTCGATCTCGTCTTCCTTGAGCTTCACGAAGCCGTGGCGCAGGTAGAAGCGGTCGGCCTTGCTGCCGGTCAACACTTCGAGGCGCACCGGCAGTCCGGTCGCGTCGGCTTCGTCGAGAAGGACCTTCAGGATCTTCGTGCCGAGGCCGGTATTGTGCAGGCGGCGCTCAAGATAGAACGAGTCGATCTTGATCTCGCTGTCACTCGTGCGAAAGCCGACGCATCCCGCGCGCTCGCCGCGCAGCAGGATCAGGCGCATCCCGGGCTCGTCGAAATGCCCTCGGAAGATTCGCCTGGCGCGCGAGGGTTCGTAGCGGAAGACGCGCTCCAGATGCTCGCGCATGACCTCGATGCGGAGCGCCAGCAGCGGCTCGAAGTCCGCTTCGCCGACGTGGCCGAAGCGCCACTCGTCAGGCACGTGAAGCGATCCTGGCGATGCGCGGCTTGGCGAGGGCCAGCCAGTCCCTGGTGTCGAGTTCCATCGAGCGGTCGAGACGGCCGGCGTTGAAGAACAGCGTCTCGTTGGTGAGCAGGTCCTCGTCGACCACGACGGCGAGCGCGGGATCGAGCGCGAAGGGTGGCACCGCCCCCATCACGCAGCCGGTCAGTTCCTGTGCCGTCTCTGGCGAGGCGAAGCCGCATTTGCGGGCTTCGAAAAGCGTCGCCACCGCGGCGAAGTCGAGCTTGCGGCTGCCCGGCAGGATCGCCAGCACATGGCGCCGTCCGCCACCGCCGCCGCGCACGTCCAGCACCATGGCCTTGGCGGCCTGGTCGGGTCGGTTGCCACGGATGACGCTGATCGCCTCGGACTTGCCCTCGGCCTCGTGCTCGATGACACGAAACCTGGCCTTGGCGCCGCTCAGCAGCGCGACCAGCCGGTCGAATACCGGTGGGGCGAAAACATCAGACGCCACGGATGACCTTCTCGGACAGGATTTTGAGCGCCTCTTCCAGGCTCGGCACCTGGCCGTCGGCCGGCGCGATATGGGCATCGACGCTGCGGCGGTGGCTGCGTTCGATCGCTTCGGTCATCAGCGGATCGACGCCGGTCTCGCGCAGGGTCCGAGCCACCAGACCCATCTCCTCCCAGCGGCGGTGGGCGTGCACGATGTGGGTCTGCACCAGCATGCCGATGAAGCCACTCAACGTCACGGCGTCGGCGTCGCCCAGGCAGCCCATCACCTCGTCCAGGATGCCCTGGCGTTGCGCCGTCACCAGCGCCTCGACGCCCAGCGCTTCGATGCCCTTGACCAGTACGCTGCGCAGCATTTTCACCGACGAGGCGCTGCCGGGCTTGGGCCCGAGCAGCTTGGCCTCGAAGCCGCTGGCGTTCATCCACGCCACCGCCGCTTCGGCCTCTGCGCCCGCCACCAGCATCGGTGCCTTGATACCCTGCTTGAAGAAGCCGCCCATCACGGCGACATCGATGTAGCGTCCACCACCTGTCTCGATCTCGGCGCGATCCTCGTCCGACATCTTGCCGGTGATGGTGCAGAGATCGAGGAAGTGCGCCCCCTTCTTCAGGAGCGGCGCCGCGGCGGCGGCGGCGTCGCGCGCAAACTCGCCTTGCACTGCGCAGATCACCAGATCGGCCTCGCGCAGCGCTTCGGTGTAATGGCCCTCGATCGCGATATCGAGCGCGCGGGCGGTCTTGCCCAGCGCCGTGCCGCGAGCGTCCTTGTCGAGCGCCGTGTCGATGGCGATCACGCGACGTGGCGCGTTGTCTCCGGGTTTTGGCCCCCCTTCGTCATGACATCCGCGCCAGCCGTCCTCGATGCAGAGGCCACGGGCGATGGCCGAGCCCGCTTCACCAAAACCGAGCAACGCGATGACGCGCGGGGAAAATGACATGTCGTTGTTTCCGGAGGTCAGGAGGCGGGCGCTTCGCCGTCCTTGGTGCTGCGCGCGGCGTGTACGTCGCGCGAGCTGGCGACGCGCAGCTTCGGTCGCACGACGGCGACCGGTTGGTTCTGCGCGCGCTCTGCGATGCCGGCATAGAGTTGCTTGCCGGATTCGATCACGCTGACGCCGGCGAAGCGGCCGAGCCATCGTTGGCCGAAGCGCTCGACCGCCGGCGCCATGCGCATGGCGAGCCGCGAGCGGGTCGGCGGCATGTAGAGCGCGCGCGTCTGGCGCAGCGGCGCGAACATGTTGGCGCGCAACAACGCCGCGAGTTGGCCAGTGGAATAGGGATGGCCCTGGTAGAACGGCGAGCGATCGACCTGGGACCAGAAGCCGGCACGAGTCGGCGCCACCACGATCAGACGGCCGCCATCGGCCATCACGCGCCAGATCTCGCGCAGCATCGGGCGAAGCTGTTCGGTGCATTCGACGGCGTGGACCAGCAGCACGCGATCGACCGAGCGGTCGGGCAGCGGCAGATCCATCTCGTCGACCAGGGTCGCGAGATTGCGTCCTTCGCGCGGCCAGCGGGTGACGCCCTGCGGGGCCGGCATGAAGGCCAGTATGCGTTGGGCTTCCCCGACGAACGGCCGCAACAACGGCGTGGCGTAGCCCAGTCCCAGCACGTTCTCGCCGCGAACGCTTGGCCACACTTCGCGCAGCCGGGCACGCAGCAACCGCGCCGTCGTCTGGCCGAGCGTGCTGCCGTAGAATTCCTCAAGGTCGAGGACGTCGTTCCACATGCGCCGATCCTAGCAGAAAGCGGACCCGGAGGACCACCCGAGGACCAGGGGGAGGCCATGGCTTGCGCAGGCCAGCTCTGCTAGCGTTGCGCATCATGAGCACAACACTAGACATCGTCCGAATCCCGGTCCTGAGCGACAATTACGTGTGGTTGATGCGCGAGCCCCAGAGCGGCGCCGTGGCCGTCGTCGACCCGGCGGTGGCCGGGCCGATCCTGGCCGAGGCGGAAAAGCGCCGCTGGAAGATCACGCATATCCTCAATACCCATCACCATGGTGATCATGTCGGCGGCAATCTCGAGATCAAGAAGGCCACGGGCTGCACCATCGTCGGGCCGCGGCGCGACCGGGCACGCATCCCCGGCATCGACGTCGAGGTCGATGATGGCGACCGCTATCGCTTCGGCGAGGCCGAGGCGGAGGTCTTCTTCATCCCGGGTCACACATCGGGCCACATCGCCTATGCCTTTCGCGACCAGCACGCGCTGTTCTGCGGCGACACGATCTTCGCGCTGGGCTGCGGCAGGATGTTCGAGGGCACGCCGCAGCAGTTCTGGACGTCGCTCAGCCGCCTGCGCGCGCTTCCCGACGACATGCGGGTCTATTGCGCCCACGAATACACCCAGTCGAACGCCCGCTTTGCCATCACCATCGAGACCGGCAACAAGCAGCTCATGGCGCGCTCGGCCTCGATCGACGCCGCCCGCGCACGCGGCGAGGCCACCGTGCCGTCGCTGCTCGGTGAGGAGAAAGCCACCAACCCCTTCCTGCGGGCCGACGTGCCGGCCGTGCAGGCCGCGGTCGGTCTTGCCGGCGGCGATCCCGTGGCGGTGTTCGCCGAGGTCCGCCACCGCAAGGACGTGTTCCGCTAGTCCTGTCGGCGTTCAGGCTCTACCGGACCGCGCGCGTCCCGCGCGCTCATGAGCGAGCTGAAAGCCCGCGGCCCGGAAATGTACGACAAGTATCCCGAGCGACCTGCCGCAAGAGTCCTTGGCCTTCTTGCCCTGAATGTATATGATGGTAATATACACAGATGCTTGACCCGTCGCGGATCGAAGGCTTCGATTGGGATGAAGGCAATAGCCGCAAGAGCGTCGAAAAGCACGATGTCGGCCAGGGCGAAGCCGAGCAGATCTTCTTCAACGATCCGCTCCTGGTCGTCGAGGATGCGAAGCACAGCGTTCACGAGCCGAGGCTGCAGGCGCTGGGCCGCACCGACGTCGGGCGGTTGCTCCACGTCACTTTCACGCTACGCGGCGAGGGCAGGCTGATCAGGGCAATTTCCGCACGGACGATGCATCGCAAGGAACGTGTGCGCTATGAGCAAGAATCCTAAGTCCATTCCGAAATTCCGCAGCGAGGCTGAGGAGCGCCGCTTCTGGGAGACACACGACTCCAGCGACCGTGTCGATTGGAGCAAGGCGGAGCGTGTGCGCCTGCCGAACCTCAAACCATCGACGACGTCGATTTCCCTGCGTCTGCCGGTGACGCTTCTCGACCAGATCAAGATAGCCGCCAACAAGCGCGATGTTCCCTATCAATCCTTGATCAAGACCTGGCTTGCCGAAAAGACGGTGAATGGGTGAGAGGTAGCGGCATCGGTGGCTAGTGGCTGGACCTCTAAGTGGCCTCGGCCTTGGGCGGTGTTCGCCGAGGCCTGCTACCGCAAGGACGTGTTTCGCTAGAGATGAACGACTGAAGTTTCGGCAAGGGACTTTGCGAGAGGTCAGACAGGCGATCTCAGCGCTTCTGGTATTGCCGCCGCTGCTGGTTCGCACCGTCTGTCGCCCGGGTCCGCTGCGATAGAGAAGTAGCCGGCTTGCCGTCCGCGGCACGGCGCACTCCACATAGCCGTAGAATCGCGCCATACCCTCCCTGGCGGCAAGGCGCTCGTAGTTGCATTGCGCGTCGGTGAAGGCCTGCCACGTCTCATGCGCCGCCATGAAGCCCGGAAGGACCGGATCGGTGTGCATTGCAGCGTTCTTGTTGTTCTCGTCGTCCTCAGCGATCGCCGCGACCAATGCGCCATAAGCCTGCTTCAACAGCCGTTGCCAGACCTCTAGTTCCGCGCCTGCACAGAACATCGTCGCGACCGCTCAATGGACTTCCTGGCTCTTCTTGCAGCTTTCGAGGTCCAGGAAAATGCATCTGCGTGCGGAGGTGTCATGGTCATGCTGGCTCTCGACCGATTTGATGCATGCGACGATCTTGGCTTCATCGACGTGGATCTGCTTGTCCTGGCCCAGCGCGACGTGCGGCAGTGCGAGAAGCAGCAAGGCCACGCAACCGAAATGGCGTAGCGACCGATGGCGCAAGCTTCCTCCGACAATATCGATGGCGCGCTAGCTTACCCGCACACCGTTGAGGGCCGCCATCTCGTCGTCGCCGGGCGGCTGCCAGATCGTCTCGATGAAATCGAACATCGGCCGGGTGACCGTGAGACGGAATGTCTCGCCCTTTTCATCGTTGCGCCCTTCGATCCGTCGCCAGCGTTCCGCCGCGTCGATGTCGAGGAAATGCAGGTGCACCGCCAACCCGGCCGCCAGGGCGGGCGCGGCTACGCGCTGGCGCTGATCGGCGCGCTGCAGGCCAAGATCGAGCACCGAGGGAACGCCGAGCTGCCCGAGCTGAAGGGCGGTGGCGACGATCTGGCGTTCGCAGCGCGTCGCGCGTTCGTCGATCCATTGCCAGTCGGGGCGCTCGGGCCTGTCGGGGCGGAACAGAGTGACCATCCAGTCGTCGATCGACAGGTGCAAGGCAGCGAACTGCCGGGCGAGTTTTCCGGCATAGGTGGTCTTGCCGGCGCCGGTCGAACCGCAAACGAGATGGATCATCGGGTTGCTCCTCGGGATCAGCCGAGGTCGCTGGGCTGACCTGACGTCAGTCGACCCAGCAACTCGGCAAGCGTGGCGATGTCGTCACTGGTCCAGCGGTCGCGGAAGATATCGGTGGCCATGACTTCGAGCGACGCCCGCGCATTGGCCACGAGTTCCTGGCCAGCCTCGGTGAGGACGACGTAGGCTAGGCGAGCGTCGCGCGGATCGGCCTCGCGGCTCACCACGCCCAGCTTTTCGAGGGGTGCGGCCATGCGCGTCACTGTCGACGGGCTGACATAGAGCCGCTTCGCGAGGTCGATCCGGCTCAGACGCCGCCGCGGCGCCCGTTCCAGGTGCATCAGAAGCAGAACTTCCTTCAGGGCGAGGCCGTGCAGAGAGCCGAGGCCGTTTGAAAAGCGCTCTTCGAGGCGGGCGTTGGCGCCCAGCAGACGCAGGACGGCGGAGAAGGAGGAAGTGATCATGGGGGCGACATAGGCCTATATATTTCCATACGCAAGTAATATGGAAGTACATTGAACGCTTATGAAATTTGCAGCTTCAGCCGATTCGGGGTAGTATTTTCCCTATTGTGGGGATGATCGCCCCCAATCCCGACGCCCGCCGGAAGCCTCCGGCGGGCGTTTTTCTTTGTCCGAAGGGCTTCTGAAATGACTTCTCCAATGGCCAGGATCGTCCGCCCCTGGCGACCACAGGGCCGCTTTTTGCGCGAACTTGCGCGCAGCGCCTCGGTCTTCGCTGCCTGCCGCACCGCAGGCCTCGCCCGCCGCACCGTCTATCGCTGGCGTCACGCCCGGATCGCGGGCCGTGTTCTGGTGCCGGACAGTCGCGTGCTGTGGAGGCTGCTGCAGTCGGTGCAGGCGGAAACCTACGGCCCGCGTGCGGCCGAGGTGCAGGCGGCACACGACCGCGAAAGCGAACGCCAAGCAGAATTCCGACGAAGGTTGGACGCGGCGGACAGGCGGGTGGCGGTCTACGAAGCGGAGCTTCGCGCCCGGGCGACGCGGACGAACACCGACGCGGGCGAACACTGATGACGCGAAGTGACGAGCCGCGGCGGCACGGTTCATCAGGGGGCGATCCGGGCGTGGGTTCAAGGACTTGGTGGCGATTTGTGGCACAGTCGGCCGAACACCTCGTGGCACAACGAGCTGTGCCAAAAAAGCCTCCCGGGAGGCCTCAGCGGCGAACCAGGCAGAAATAGCCGGCGAGGCCCAGCGCGGCGGCGAGTGCTGCGTAAAGCGGCCCCTGCGCCACGTTGAGGAACAGCCAGGGCGCGCTGAGCGGCCCGACGGCGGCGCCGAAATCGCGCCAGGTCGAATAGCTCGCCTGGGAAGCGAGTATCCCGCCCCCTCTGTTCCCTGTGCCGCGCTCGATCACCAGCACGGGGATCAGGGTGTTGAACATGCCACGGCTCATCACGACCAGCAGCGCGCCGGTGACGTCGCGGCCGAGCGCAATCAGCACGAAGCCGCCGACCAGCAGGGTGCCGTTGACGATCGCGATGCGGCGCGCGCCGAAGCGGTCGCCGATCCAGCCGCCCAGCGGTCCCGTCGTGATCTCGACCAGCCAGCGCAGCGCCAGCAGCGCCGCGGTCGCCATGACGGCGGCGACCGAGGTGATCGAGTCCTTCAACAGGAAGGCGAGCGTGAGCAGGAACACGCCGTCGCCCGAGAAGCCCATCACGAAGCCCCAGACTTCGAGGCGGTGCGGGAGGGGCAGGCGGAAGCCCTTGCCATGTGCCACGGGTTCACGCGGCAGGCGTGGCAGCATCAGCGCGGCGGCCAGCGAGACCAGGGTGAGGGCGCCGAAGATCACGAAGACCGAACGCGGCCCGACCTGCAGGACGATCCAGGCGCCACCCACCAGCGATATCGCCTGCACCAAGCCGATGGCGGCGCGGCTCGTGCCCACGCGCTTGCCGGCATTCGCGCGATCGCTGACGGCGTAGGCCAGTGTCGCAAGATTGAGTGAGGCGAATGAAATGCCCCAGAGGATCCGGGCGGCGACCTGGACGGCGGAACTCTCGCCCAGGCCGTAGAGCGTCGTGGAAACAGCCGAACCGACCGCCGCCGCCACCATCAATCTGTGCGGCCCGACGCGCTCGCCGATCGCGGCCACGCCTGAGTTGGCGAACAGACGGATCCAGCGGTTGAGCGACAGCAGGACGCCCACCATGGCGAGGCTAAGACCGAAGTCCTCGTGGTAGAGCGGCAACACGGCATAGAGCAGCGTGTCGCCGATCATGGCGACGGCAATGACAAGTCCCGGCAATGCCATGCCTGTCGGCGCGGCGCCGGGAGGCTCCGGATTGCTCACTCGAGGTCGGTCATCAGGCGCGCAACACCAATGCCTCGCGCAGCGCCGCGGCGCAGATCGCCGTCCCGCGTCGCGCACCGTGCAGCAGCATCGGCGCGCTCAGGAAGCCGTGCAGCATGCCGCCGAACTCCACCAGGTCGGCCAGCGTGCCTTCCTGCTGCAGGCGCCAGGCATAGGCGCGGCCCTCGTCGCGCAACGGATCGTAGCCGGCGGTGATCACCAAAGCGGGCGCCAAGCCGGCGAGCGAGGCGGCGCGCAGCGGCGAGACGCGCCAGTCGCCGCGGCTCGCCTGGTCGGGCGCATAGTGATCGAAGAACCATTCCATGGTTTCGGCGTTGAGCCCGTAGCCGTCGTAGAAGCGGCGATAGGACTCGGTCCGCGCCACCGCGTCGGTGACCGGATAGGCGAGAAGCTGCAGGCGCAGGCGTGGCCCGTCGTTGTCGCGGGCCCAGATCGCAACCGATGCGGCGAGATTGCCGCCGGCGCTGTCGCCGCCGACGGCCAGCCGGTTGGCGTCGATACCGACCGACGCACCGTTGGCCACGACCCACTGCAGGCCAGCCACGACATCGTCGAAGGCGCCCGGGAAGCGGGCTTCAGGCGCCAGCCGATAGTCGACCGCGCAGACGGCGATTCCGGCTTCGATGGCAAGCTGGGCGCAGAGCACGTCGTGGCTTTCCAGGTTGCCGAACACCCACCCGCCACCATGGGCGTACAGCAGCGCCGGCAACATCGCATCGGACGCCGCCGCGGCGGGCCGATAGAGGCGGATCGGAATCGCGCCGCCCTGGTTGGTGGGGTCGGGTCCGGGAATCGTCCGGTCGGTCACCGTCACGCCGGCGGGGCGTGGGCCCTGGGCGGGCGGGCGGAGCGACAGATACTGCTCGCGCGCGGCCTGCGGGCTCAGCTTGTGCCACGCGGGACGGTTGGCCGCCGCGGCCAGGTCGAGCAGCCGCTGGGATTCCGGATCGAGCGCCATTCCACCAACTCCATTGGACGAAGAAACACGTCACTCTAGCAGGCCACGCCCCTGTTTCGTCACGAGGCGAATGGTAAGGTCGGCCATGACATTCGATCCGGATCACGGTGGCGCACCCGTATCGGCGCCCTCCTGGGGGCGTCGTGCATGGGATCGCGTGCGGGCCTTTCGCCCATTTGCCGCTAAGACCGCTACACCGCGGGGCCGGCGTACGGCCTGGGGCTGGGCGTGGCGCGCCGCCGTGGTGGTGGTCATTCTCTACTATCCGGTGGGCGCGTTCGTCACCGAGGACATCGACGACGATTCGCAGTTCGCACCGCGCAACGTGACGCCAGGCGAAAGCCGGGCAGTGGCCGTCGCCGCCGAACTGGTCGATCGCGAGGTCAATGTCCACACCTGGACGCCGATGCAGCCCTTCTTTATGCCGTCCGGGCTGCTCGACAACATGCCGAACTTCCAGCGCGGCGTCATGGCCGCGCTCGGCCGCTTCAGCACCGAGTTGATGGACCAGCTCGGCCGCACCCGCGGCTCGAGCCAAACCGACCGCGACCTCGAGCAGGCGCGCGGATTCCTGAACGAACAGCCCAACATCTGGGTCTGGCAGCCCAGCGTGTCGCTGATGCCGTCGGCCACGTCGGCGCAGAAGTACCGCGCCGGCCGCGAGAAGCTGCTGGCCTACAACAAGCGGCTGGCTTCCGGCCAGGCGATATTCGAGCGCCGGGCCGACAACCTCCAGGCGCTGCTCGATCGCATCTCCAATGACGAAGGCTCCGATTCGGGCGTCATCGACCAGCACATCATCGAGAAGTCGGGCGATCTGTTCGATTCGCGATGCGACGACATCTTCTATTTCAACAAGGGCCGGCTCTACGCCAACTACCTGCTGCTGCGCGAATTGGGCGTCGACTTCGAGAACATCATTCGTGAAAAGGGGCTGACGAATGCCTGGAACGGCACGGTGGAGACGTTCCGCCTCGCTGCCGAACTCCAGCCCTGGGTCGTGTGGAACGGCTATCTCGACGGGTTTCTCATTCCCAATCACCTGGCCGCGCAAGGCTTCTACCTGCTGCGGGCGCGCACCCAGCTGCGCGAAATCAGCAACATCCTGCTGAAGTAGGCCGGTGCCGTGGAAATCTACCTTCCCATTGCCGAGCTATCGATCAACGTGTTCGTGCTGCTGGGCCTGGGAGCCGCGGCCGGACTGCTGGCCGGCATGTTCGGCGTCGGTGGCGGGTTTCTCGCCACGCCGCTCCTGATCTTCGTCGGCATTCCTCCTGCTGTCGCGGTCGCCAGCCAGGCCAACCAGGTGATCGCCAATTCGGTGTCGTCGCTGCAGGTCCATTGGCGCCGCGGCAATGTCGACCTGCGCATGGGGATGGTGCTTTTACTGGGCGGCATGTTCGGCTCGACCGCCGGCGTCTGGCTGTTCACCTACCTCAAAGCCATCGGCCAGATCGATTTCGTCATCGCCGTCATGTATGTCATCATGCTGTCGACCATCGGTCTCCTCATGCTGGTCGAAAGCCTGAGCACCTATGTGAAGCGCCGGCGCAATCCCGGCGCGCCGCGTGGCAAGCTTCATACCCACTACCTGGTCCATCGCCTGCCGCTGAAGCTGCGGTTCTACAAATCGAAGCTCTACATCAGCGCATTGCTGCCGGTGGGGCTGGGCTTCCTGATCGGCATCCTGTCGGCGATCCTGGGCGTCGGCGGCGGCTTCGTCCTGGTGCCCGCCATGATCTATCTGCTCGGCATGCCGACGGCCGTGGTGATCGGTACCTCGAATTTCCAGATCCTGTTCGTCGCGGCCAACGTCACCTTCCTCCAGGCCACGACCAATGGCACCGTCGACGTCGTGCTGGCGCTGCTCCTGATCCTGGGCGGCGTGGTGGGGGCGCCGATCGGCTCGCGGCTGGCGGCGAAGCTTCCGGGTGTCGTGCTGCGTGGTTTGATGTCGGTTCTGATTCTGGCAGTCGCGATCGAGTTGCTGACCGAACTCCTGCGCACGCCCGTTTCGCCATTCTCGCTCGGCATCCGCGAGGTGCAGCCGTGAGACGCCTTCTGTTGGTGCTCGCGGCCGGTCTTGTCTGGGTGGCAAGTCTTGTCTGGGCAGCGGGTGCGCAGGCCCAGGGACCGCGCATCGAGCCACCCGGCGGCTCCCTGCCGGGGCCGAGCCTGGGTGGATCGGTCGATTCCGGCGCGCCACCGTCTGTGCCGATCGAGTCGGCCACGCCCGATCTGGTCGTCGATCTGTCGCGCGCGCGCGTGTCGATCACCTCGGCGTTCCAGGGCGAGAGCATCCTGATGTTCGGGATGTTCGATCCGCCGGGTGAGGTGGTCGTGGTGGTGGTCGGACCGGAGGCGCGCGAGACGGTGCTGCGCAAGCAGCGCGTCCTTGGCATGTGGCTCAATACCGGCCGCCAGTCCTTCGAGAATGTACCGGCCTACTATGCCATCGCCGCCAGCCAGCCGTTACAGCGGCTGCTCGCCCGGGGCGCCGGCGGCGAGATTCTGTCGCTGGAAGATCGGATGTCGATCATCAAGCCGGTCGGGACGCGCTCGGCAGCGGAGTTGGCCAGATTCCGCGGCGGCCTGCTCGAGGTCAAGCGCAAGGAAGGACTCTATCCGGCGGCCATCGGTCAGGTCACGGTGCAGGCCGGGCGCCTGTTTCGTGTCGATCTGCCCTTTCCCTCCCGGTTGCCCGAGGGCGTCTATGAGGTGAAGGCCTACCTGCTGCGCGACGGCAAGATCGTCGCCGCGGTGTCGAGGCCGCTGCCGGTCGGCAAAGTCGGCTTCAGCGCCCAGCTGGCGGGATGGGCGAGCCACGACGGGGCACTCTACGGCCTGGGCGCCATTGTCATGGCGCTGTTCGCCGGTTGGCTGGGCGGCGCGGTCATGCGGCGTCTGTAGGCGGCGGACCGATGATGAGCACAAAGCTGGGTGTGGAGAGGAGAGTACCATGACTGTGAGCGAGCAGCCCGGCCGGGTCGACGAACGCGTCTTTCTGGTCGTCGTCGACGAAAGCCCCGAAATGCGCAACGCGCTGCGCTATGCCTGCCGCCGGGCCAAGCGCACCGGCGGGCGCGTGGCCATGCTTTACGTCATGGATCCGCCGGAGGGCCAGCAATGGGGCGCCGTCGTCGACCTGATGCGCCAGGAAGCGCGCCAGCAAGCCGAAGACGTGGTTGCTCGTCATGCCGACGCGGCCGCAACCCTCACCGGTCAGCCTCCGACGATCCACATTCGCGAGGGCAAGAGTCGCGACGAACTGATCAAGCTCTTGGCCGAAGACCGGTCTATTTCGGTTCTGGTACTGGGCAGCTCATCGAGCGGCGAGGGGCCAGGTCCTCTAGTCACGGCCTTCACCGGCAAGCTCGGCGGCCAGCTCCGTATTCCTCTGACCATCGTGCCAGGCGCCCTGACCGAGTCCGAGATCGACGCAATCTCATAGAGCGTGCGGGGACCGTGCGGGCAATGTCTGCGGCGTCCTGTCAGGCGCCTGTTGGTAATCAGGTTTTGCATTTGAGTTGTGAAGGACGAGAAGCGCTGAAAAGATTCATGTAGTATATTGTAATCATTATATAATAGATATATGTTCCATAACTATTATACAAATGCACTTAAGAATCAACTTGATCGACTGGACGCCGGTTCCTACGTCCGAGGTGCCGATTGGGGGTGGAGACGTCCCGTTCCCAGCCTGAGCGATGCCAGGCGGCTCCGCCGCCAAGCGTTCGATTGAGGAGACCAGGTTTGTTTATCCAGACCGAGCAGACGCCGAACCCATCCACCCTGAAGTTCCTCCCTGGCCGTGTCGTCATGGAGAAGGGGACGATGGATTTTGCGGGCATCGATGCCGCGGGATCTTCGCCCTTGGCCAAGAGGCTGTTTGCGATCGAAGGCGTCGAGCGGGTGTTCTTTGGCTCCGACTTCGTGACCGTCACGAAGGAGCCGAGCCTCGACTGGCAGATCCTCAAGCCATCCATCCTGGGCGGCATCATGGAACACTACACTTCCGGTGAGCCGGTCGTGGCCGACACCGGCGATGTCGCCGTTGCCGCAGCGGATGACGACGAGGTCGTCGCCCAGATCAAGGAATTGCTCGATACGCGTGTCCGTCCGGCCGTGGCCCAGGATGGCGGCGATATCGTGTTTCAGGATTTCCGCGACGGCGTGGTCTATCTCCATATGCAGGGGTCGTGCTCCGGCTGCCCCAGCTCGACGGCCACGCTCAAGATGGGAATTGAGAATCTTCTGAAGCACTACGTACCAGAAGTCGTGGAAGTCCAGGCGGCCCAGTAGGTCGCCTCCGCTCAAGCGTACAGCGTCGTTACTGCACCGCGGTCCTGTGGGGGACCGTGCGTGGTGGGGTCGTTCGTTCGAGCCAACGAAACGAAGAGTGTGGAATGAAGTTTTTAATCCGGCCCGCGGTCGAACGCGGGCGTCGTTATGCATTTCCGGCGGCTTGGTTCGCCATGGTCGCCGCGGGGGTGGGTTTCAGCGAACCATTGCCGAACGTCGACGTCGCGCCGTATCTGTCCTTCAGCGCGATCGGAGTGGCGAATGCCGCATCTCCGGAGCAGCCGGCATTTCTCGCCATGGACGCCGAGCCCGTGTCCTTGACGTTCGTACGCCACGAGCCGATCGAGCCCGATGATTATTGGCCTCATTTCACACCGCGCGAGACGACGCTCGGTCACGGGCGCTTCGCGGCGCCCGGCAATGCCGTCCGCCGGCAGGTCCAGTTGCGGCCCATCAGCCCGCGTACCGCCGACGAGCTTGCCGGGTTCTTCCGTGCCGTTGCCTACACGCTGAACGAAGTCCGTCTGGGTGAAGCCGTTCCGCCGATCAAGGTCGATCGCGTGCCGGGCGATCTCAACACCAAGGATGGCAACGAGCGCAAGATGCTCTTCATCACCGCAATCTTGCCGGTGGTGCTCGAAGTCAACCAGCGCGTGCTCGCCGATCGCGAGCAGCTTCTCTACCTGCGCGAAAAGATCGCGGTGGCGCCGGAGCGCATGACTCCGATCGAGCGAATCTGGCTCGAGGATCTCGCCGACCGCTACGAGACGCAGGCCGATAAGCTCGACGAGCTGGTGCGCCGCGTCGATATCGTCCCGCCCTCGATGGCGATTGCCCAGGGCGGCGTCGAGTCGGGCTGGGGCACTTCATTTGCCGCGCGCAACGGCAACGCCCTGTTCGGCCAGATCCAGTCGGGGGGCCGTCACAGCGTCTCCGTTCCGTGGACTCCGGGCGCCGGCATGCCGCAGCCCTTCAAGGACGTCGGCGAGGCCACCGACGCCTACGTCACCAATCTGAACACCCATCCTGCCTACGCCGGGTTTCGTGCCGAACGCGCGACGATGCGCCAGCGTGGCGAGCATCCCGAGGGCTATCGTCTGATCGGCATGCTGCTGCGCTATTCCGAGCGCGGCCAGGGCTATGTGCAGTTCGTGCGCCAGATCATGCGCGAGAACGAACTCTCCGACTTCGACAAGGCCCGGCTCTCGAGCTTCTGAGAGATCCCTCGCTTAACTCGGGATACTGGGACCCGGCCTGTCCCGTCACATCATCGGTCGTGGCAAATCAGCGTCGCTGACCAGCGGATAGCGCCGGGCATCGAAGAGCTGATAGTGCCACCACTCGTTGCGGTAGAAGTCCCAGCCTGCGGCGGTCATCAGGCCCATCAGCAGCAGCCGGTTGCGCTGGGCCTCGGCGGAAACGTCGGTTCGGCCATGATGCGACAACGGTGTAAAGGCGTCGAACGCCGTGCCCATGTCGAATTCGCGGCCACTCTCGTCCAGCAAGCTGAGGTCGACGGCCACGCCGCGCGAATGCGGCGAGCCGCGGCGCGGGTCGGCGATGAATTCCGGATCGGGATTGACATTCCACAGTGCCCACTGCGCCTCGACCGGCCGCAGCGCATCGAAGATGCGCAGCCGCAGACCGAGCGGCCGGGCCAACGCCACCGCGGCGGCGAGCCGCTCGGCCGCCGCGCGATGCAGCCAGCATTCGGCATTCCGGTAGACGGGTCTGCCCGTTAGATTGGCATCGGTCGCATAGGCCAGCGTCACGTCCACATCGAAGTCGGGCGGGGCGATCGCAATCAGGTCGAGTTTCATGATCAAAGAATGCCTAGCCGTCCGATCGAACGCCAGAGGCTGGTGGACGGGCCGACTGATCTCGAGCCTGGCATGAGCCTGGTGCTCGCACTCGACTGTGCGATCAGCGGACTGGGCGTCGCGGTGGTGCGCGACGGCGCCTGCCTGGCATCCCTGCGCGAAGAGGGACGGGACCAGGCGGTCAGGCTGCTTCCGGCGGTGGCATCGATCCTTCGTGACGCCGGCGTAGCGCGGCGCGACTTGTCGCTGATCGCCGTCACGATCGGCCCGGGAAGCTTCACCGGTGTGCGGATCGGGTTGGCGGCGGCGCGCGGCCTCGCCATTGGTCTCGCCATCCCGCTGGCCGGTGTTTCGACAACCTCCGTGCTGATTGCCCAGGCGGCGCGCTTGGCAACTCTGCACAAGCGGTTCGCAGTTGCCGCCATCGACAGCCGCCTCGGCGACTGGTTCTGCGCGATCGATGAGGACGTGCAGTCGCCGTTTGCCGCCACCGCCGCCGGGCTGGCGGACCGCCTGCGGGACCGGCCTTGTTTGGTCGTTGGCCCTGACGTGGGCCTGCTCGTACCGCATCTGGTCGCGGCCGGCGTCGATGGCGAAGCCGAGGTGGCCAGCGTGGATCCTGTCACGATTGCACGTCTCGGAGTCTCCGAAGGTGTCGAGACCTGGCGGGCGCGCAACGCAAGTGAGGGCTTGCCGAGACCGCTGTACCTGCGCGGTGTCAGCATTACCCTGCCCGATGGCGCGCGCCGGACGGTGGACTGAGTGCCTGCGCCCCACATGCCCCGTGCCCTGCGTCCCCTGATTCCGCGTCCCATGGGCGCGCTCGATCTCGACCGTGCGGCCGCGTTGCACGGTGAGGCTTTCACGCCCCTTGGAGAGCGTGGCTGGACGCGACAGGACATGGCCGAACTGTTGGCGTCGCCGGGTGTCGCGGGGCTTTTGCTTCAAGTCGACGGGACGGATGTCGGCATGGCTATTTGCCGGGTAGTGGCCGACGAGGCGGAACTCGTCACCATCGCCGTACGACCGGCCGAGCGCCGTCGCGGCGCCGGGCGGGCCCTGCTGGCGGCCGCCCTCGGCCACGTCCGGGCAACCGGCGCCCGAACCCTGTTTCTCGAGGTCGCCACTGACAATCCTGGCGCCCGGACATTGTACGAGGGTGCCGGCTTTCGCGACGTCGGCCGTCGGCCGGCCTACTTCCGGCGCGGCGACCGTCCCGCGGTGGACGCGTTCATAATGCGTCTCGATCTCGATTGATCACGCCCGACCGATCACGCCCGGCGGATTGTCACCATATGGACGCCGCCGGCCGCCTCGATCCCCAAAATAGCGTGGCCCTCGTCTCGAGCGGCGCGCGGGACATTCCTGAGTGGTTCTTCGCCAACCAGCCTGACCCGCAGAATCTCGCCTGATTTCATGCGCTCAAGCATCAGCTTGGTCCGCACGAACGTCATAGGGCAGACTTCCCCGGTAATATCGATGTCACGGTCCGGCTGTATAGACTTTGGCTGCATGGACATGTCCCCAACTATACCGCGAACGCCGACCGGTGTAGGATATTCCCGCATGCCGGACCGGAAAGCCAAACTCGAAGTCCTCTGCGTTGAACGCGGTCTCAAGATGACCGATCAGCGCCGCGTCATCGCGCGCGTCCTCTCTGACTCGTCCGACCATCCGGATGTGGAGGCCGTTCATCGCCGCGCCACCGCGATCGACCCGAACATTTCGATTGCGACCGTCTACCGCACGGTTCGCTTGTTCGAGGAAGCAGGCATTCTCGCCAAGCATGATTTCGGAGATGGTCGCGCTCGCTATGAAGAAACACCCGACGAGCATCATGATCACCTGATCGATATCCAGACCGGCAAGGTCGTGGAATTCCACAACGGTGAGATCGAAGAACTGCAGCGCAAGATCGCTGAAAAGGCCGGCTATCGGCTGGTCGGTCACCGACTCGAATTATATGGCGTGCCTTTAGACAGCAAGACCGACCGGCAAAAATGAGTGGACGGAACCATCGCGACCCCGATAATAGCCGGATGATTGGGGCGGCTCCCTGCGGATGAAGCATGCGCATCGACCGCGTTGACAGTGAAGCCGAACTTCTTGGAACTCCCGCTTCGAGCGCGGAGATCGTTAAAGTCGTTGCCGGCGATTTCGAAGTCCGATTGGCCACCAGTGCCGCCGAGATTCATGCGGCGCAGGCGCTTCGCTATCGGGTGTTCTACGAAGAAATGATGGCTAGGCCGACGGCGGAGATCGCCGCCACGCGCCGCGACTTCGATGCCTTCGACAAGGTTTGCGATCATCTGCTTGTGCTCGACCGGCGCCGCGGCGAGGGACCCGAGGGTATCGTCGGAACCTACCGGCTGATCCGCCGGCCTGCGGCGGCGAAGATGGGTCGCTTCTATTCGTCGGCCGAGTACGACATCCAGCCGATGATCGACTATCCCGGGGAAGTGCTTGAACTTGGGCGGTCGTGCATCGAGAAGGATGCACGCAACACGGCGACCATGCAGATGTTGTGGCGCGGCATCGCTCTCTATGCGTTCCACTACAATATTCAGGTGATGTTCGGCTGCGCCAGCCTCCCCGGAACGGATCCGTCACAGCATGCGCTGCCGCTCAGCTATCTCTACCATCATCATCTCGCCCCACCGGAGATCCGAGTGCGCGCGCTCGCCAGCCGTTTCGTCAAGATGGATATGCTCGCGCCCGGCAGCTACGACGCACGCAAGGCGATGGCGCGGGTGCCGCCGCTCATCAAGGGTTACCTGCGGCTGGGCGGTTTCGTCGGCGACGGCGCGGTGATCGATCACGAGTTCAACACCACCGACGTCTTCATCACCGTCAAGACCGAACTGGTGACGGAGAAGTACATCCGGCATTACGAACGCGGGATTCGTGACCAGCACGACTGACGCGTCTGTGGCAACGATGTGGATCGGCTCTCCCCTGCGCGGCGCCTTTCGCTTGCTGAGCTACCTGCTGCTGACGCTGGTACTGCTGCCCTTTCATCTGTTCGCACTGGCGTTCCGGATCACCCCGGTCATCCGCTGGCTGCCCGTCGCCTATCATCGCATCGTCTGTGTCATCCTTGGCATTCGCGTGCGGGTTCACGGCCAGCCCTCGAAGGCGATGCCGACGCTCTTCGTCTGCAATCATGTCTCCTACCTCGACATCGAGCTGCTGGGCGGCCTGGTTCCCGGCTGCTTCGTCGCCAAAGCCGAGGTCGCAACCTGGCCGTTCTTCAGCACGCTCGCCAAGGCACAGCGCACCATCTTCGTCGAACGGCGTTCGAGCAAAACCAGCACCAGCCGCAACGAGATGCTGAAGCGACTGAACACCGGCGACAACCTCCTGCTGTTTCCCGAGGGGACGAGCAGCGACGGCCAGCGTGTTCTGCCGTTTCGCAGCGCCCTGTTTGCGGTGGCGCAGCTGCGCCGCGACGGTAGGCCGATCGCCGTCCAGCCCGTCGCGATCGCCTACACGCGCCTTGACGGCATTCCGCTCGGCCGCTACTGGCGCCCCCTGTTCGCGTGGTTCGGCGATCTCGATCTGGTTCCGCACCTCTGGCAGATGGTTTGTCTCGGCGAGACCGAGGCGGTCGTGACGTTTTTCCCGACCATCGACATCGACCAGCTGGGCGACCGCAAGAAGCTCGCCGACTATTGTTTCCAGCAAGTATCGTTCGGCGTGCAATCGGCGAATTCCGGCCACCCCGAGCTGCTGCCGCCGGCGCGGGGCGCTGCCTAGAGCCTCTCGACCCCGGCCGCCGCGGGTGTTAGGAACTGGTCGTTCCAGCAACGGAGTCCGATGAAGAACGTCCGCACCAACGGGCAGCGCAAGCGCGTGTTCATTCGCACCTACGGGTGCCAGATGAATGTCTATGATTCGGACCGCATGGCCGATGTCCTGCGGCCGCTTGGCTATGCCCTGTCGGAAGATCCGGAGCACGCCGACCTGGTCGTTCTCAACACTTGCCATATCCGCGAAAAGGCCTCGGAAAAGGTCTATTCGGAACTCGGCAGGCTGCGTGACCTCAAGATCGAGCGGCGCCGCGCGGGCGGCGACCTTGCCATCGCCGTGGCCGGCTGCGTGGCGCAGGCCGAGGGCGAGGAGATCATCCGGCGTCAGCCCGCGGTCGATATCGTCGTCGGACCGCAGGCCTATCATCGCCTGCCCGAGCTCCTGGCCCGGGTGGCGCGCAAAGCCGACGAACGGCTGTTCGACGGTCGGCGCCGGCCGGGCGCCGGCGTGCTCGACACCGAGTTTCCCGCCGAGAGCAAGTTCGATCATCTGCCGGCGCCGTCGGAAGCCGACGTGCGCGCGGGCTCGGCGTTCCTCTCCATCCAGGAAGGCTGCGACAAGTTCTGCACCTTCTGCGTCGTGCCCTACACGCGCGGCGCGGAGTATTCGCGGCCGGCGACGGCGGTGCTGCAGGAGGCCCGCGCCCTGGCGGCGGCGGGCGCGGTGGAGATCACTTTGCTAGGCCAGAACGTCAACGCCTATCATGGCGAGGGTGTCGATGGATCGGCCTGGACGCTGGCGCGGCTCATCCGCGCGCTCGCCGAAATCGATGGCCTGGTGCGGCTTCGTTACACCACCTCCCACCCGCGCGACATGGACGACGATCTCATTGCCGCGCATGGCTGCGTGCCGCAGCTCATGCCCTACCTGCACCTGCCGGTGCAGTCGGGCTCCGATCGCATCCTCGAGGCCATGAATCGTGGCCACGATCGCGACCATTTCCGGCGGCTGGTCGATCGCCTGCGCGCTGTCAGCCCGGACCTCGCCTTGTCGTCCGACTTCATCGTCGGCTTCCCGGGCGAGAGCGATGCGGACTTCGACGACACGATGCGGCTGGTCGACGAGATCGGCTTCGCGTCGGCCTATACCTTCAAATATAGCCGCCGGCCGGGCACGCCCGGGGCGGCGCTGGGCGATCAGCTTTCCGACGGCGCCAAGACGGCACGTCTTGGCGCGTTGCAGTCGTTGCTCGGCGACCAGCAGCGCGCCTTCAACGAATCCAAGGTCGGCACGGTCGTGCCGGTGCTGTTTGCCGAGGCCGGGCGCAAGCCGGGTCAGGTGCTCGGCAAGAGTCCGTGGCTGCAGTCCGTCTATGTCGAAGGTGACGCCGACATGATCGGATCGATCGTGAACGTGCGGCTGCTTGCCGCCTACGCCCTCAGCCTGTCGGGCGAGGTCGTGTCCAAGCAGCCGTTTGGAGTTGCAGCATGAACGGTCCACCGGCTGGTGCTGGCGTCCGCGCCGCCGACGTGCGCCGCATGACGTTCGACGACAATGCCCTGGTGGCAACGCTCTACGGCAATCACGACCGGCACCTCGTGCGCATCGAGCAGCTTGCGAACGTCCAGTTGAGCGCGCGCGGCAACCAGCTTGCGATCGCCGGGACGCCGGACGATGCAACGATCGCGCACAAGGCCCTGGCCGCACTTTACGAGCGACTGAAGCGCGGCCTCTCCATCGAGATGGCCGATATTGACGCCGCGGTCCGCTTCGCGCGGACGGGCGCCGAGCGCGGCGACGAGGACGGCATCCGCACGCGCCGCCGCACCGTGCAGGCACGCACGCCCGGACAGCGCGACTATCTGGCGGCGCTGCGCGAGCGCGACATGGTGTTTGCGCTGGGGCCGGCCGGCAGCGGCAAGACCTACCTTGCCGTCGCCATGGGCGTATCACTGCTGCTCGCTGGCAAGGTCGAACGCATCGTGCTGTCGCGGCCGGCGGTCGAGGCCGGAGAACGGCTGGGGTTCCTGCCCGGCGACATGAAAGAGAAGATCGATCCTTACTTGCGGCCGCTCTACGACGCCCTGCACGACATGGTGCCGGCCGAGCAGATCGCCAGCCGCATGGAATCGGGTGAGATCGAGATCGCACCGCTCGCCTTCATGCGCGGCCGTACGCTTGCCCATTGCTTCGTCATCCTCGATGAGGCGCAGAACACCACGCCGATGCAGATGCGCATGTTCCTGACGCGGCTGGGCGAGGGCTCGCGCATGGTGATCACCGGCGATCCCAGCCAGACCGACCTGCCGGGCGGCCAGAAGTCGGGCCTGAACGACGCGGTCGACACGCTGCACGACGTCGACGGCGTCCGCTTCGTGCGGCTGACCTCCAAGGACGTCGTCCGCCACGATCTCGTGACCCGAATCGTCGAGGCCTATGACGCGCGCGACAAGAAAACCAAGGCTTAGCTGCCACGTCGTCGTGCTCGATGGAGGCTGGCTGAAAGTCTTGCCCGGTGTGGAACGGCTGGTGCGCAAGGCTGCGCGCGCAGCGGCAAGACGCGGCAAGTCCCTGAACGTGGCACTCGCCGACGACAGAGCCGTGCGCGTTCTGAACAAGCGCCACGCGAAGAAGGACAAACCGACCAACGTGCTGTCCTACCCCTCGGGGGAGCGGGCGTTCCTGGGCGACATCGTGCTGGCTCGCCAGACCGTGTGGCGCGAGGCCAGGGTGCAGAAGAAATCATCTGCCGATCACGTCACGCACCTTGTCGTGCATGGAACGCTGCATCTGCTCGGCTACGATCATGAGACCAGCGATGCCGACGCCGAACGCATGGAAGCGCTCGAGCGCCGGATACTGAAGCGGCTCGGTATCGCCGATCCTTACCTCGCGCGCTAGTTCAAGGGAGCGCGCCACTCCAGTAGCGCTCATGAATGCGCCACTGGAGTGTCGCGCTCCAATGAGTCACAGCATTTCGAGCGGCTGCTTGCCCTTCGGCCGTGGAAAGGCGCGGTCAAGTGCAGCCAGGATCTGCGGCGTCAGCTTCATATCGAGCGCGCCAAGATTTTCCTTCACACGCTCGCGCGTCGACGATTTCGGAATGGTGACGACGCCTGGCTGGGCCAGCAACCAGGCGATCGCGAGCTGGGCCGGCGTGCAGCCCAGCTCATCGGCAAGTTTCTTGAGGGCGGTCTCGTGGAGAAGCGAGCCCTGGTCGAGGGGCGAGTAGGCCATCAGCGGGATGGACTTCCTGCGCATCCACGGCAGGAGATCGTGCTCGGGCCCTCGGCGGGAAAGACAATAGAGCACCTGGTTGCTGGCGTTGAGACCCTTGTCGAGCAGGGCGGCGTCTTCCATGTCTTCGAGGTCGAAATTGCTGACGCCGAAGTCGCCGATCTTTCCGGCCTCGCGCAGGCGATGGAACGCTTCGAAGGTCTCCTCGATCCTGGCACCACCGCGCCAGTGCAGCAGGTAGAGGTCGATCCGCTCGATCCCCATCCGCTTGAGGCTGCGTTCGCACGCAGCGATCGTGCCGGCGCGCGAGGCGTTGTGCGGATAGACCTTGCTGACGATGAACGGGCGCACGCCGCGGCCGGCGATCGCCTCGCCGACGATCTCTTCGGCGCCGCCGTCGCCGTACATCTCGGCCGTATCGATCATCGGATAGCCGAGATCCAGCCCGTATTTCAGCGCGTCCAGTTCGCCGGCGCGCCGGCGCGGGCTCTCGCCCATTCGCCAGGTGCCGAGGCCGAGGACCGGCATGATGGCGCCGGAGAACAATTTACAGGAACGCATCAAGAACTTCCTCGATTGCAACGCCGGGCCGATAGCCTATCTTATCCATCATGCCCGATTCTACAGCGCACAGTACGCGGCCGGGCCTTGCTGGCCCGGCGTCGACAAGTGAACTCTCTGGGGGACCGGTCCCTTCGCCGACACCCGAGGTTCCGTCCACGGGCGGAATATTGCGCGCGATCCTGCGCCGCCTGCGCCGCCGCGAGAAAAACGAGGCAGTTCGCGAGGCCATCGAGGAGCTGATCGAGGAGACGCCGGAGAGCGACACGCCGATCAGCGAGGATCAGCGGGTCCTTCTCGCCAACATCCTCAAGCTGCGCGACAAGACGGTGGCCGACGTCATGGTGCCGCGCGTCGATATCGTCGCCATCGCCGCCGACACCCCGCTCGACGAGGTTGTGCGCGTGATCCAGGCCGAAGCCCATTCGCGCTATCCGGTCTATCGCGAGGCGCTCGACGACGTGATCGGCATGATCCACATCAAGGACGTGCTCGCCTACTGGGGCACGTCGAAGAAATTCAATCTCCGCGACATACTTCGCCGCGTCGTCTTCGTGGCGCCGACGCTTCCGGTGCTCGACATGCTGCTCGACATGCGCCGTTCGCGGACGCACATGGCGCTGGTGGTCGACGAGTTCGGCGGCACCGACGGCCTGCTCACGATCGAAGACCTCGTCGAGGAGATCGTGGGCGAGATCGAGGACGAACACGACGTCGCCGAGACACCGACGGTCGCCCGCCGTGTCGACGGCACCATCGACGTCAATGGCCGCACGCCCATCGAGCTGCTCGAGCAGGAGATCGGCCGCGTGCTGTCGGAGGACGAACGGCGCGAGATCGACACGGTCGGCGGGCTCATCTTCTCGCTGCTCGGCCGCATCCCCGAGCGCGGCGAAGTCGTGCGCCACCCCTCCGGCGTCGAATTCGAAGTCCTCGACGTCGATCCGCGGCGCATCCGCCGCCTGCGCGTGAGGCAGCCGACGTCGTCTCGGTCCGCCACCTGATCGTCGCGCCCGTCCAATGAACCTGAAGGGATGGCGTGCCGCGGGTGCGGCCTTTCTTGCCGGCGCGCTGGCGGCATTGGCGATGCCGCCGCTCTATTGGCTGCCGCTGGCCGTCGTGGGCATGGTCGTCTTCGTCTGGCTCTGGGAGACGGCACCCGGGCCACGCAGCGCCTTCCTGCGGGGCTGGGCGTGGGGCATCGGCCATTTCGCCGTCGGCTCCTACTGGATCCTCGAGGCTTTTTCCGTCCCGCCGGCCGACTACGAGTTGCTGGGACCACCGATTGTGGTCGGTCTGTCGGTGATCCTGGGCTTTTTCCCAGGCTTGGCAGCCGGGGTGGCGCGATGGGCGGCCCTGCGTTGGCCCGCGCTGGCGGGGCGCTATCGCCGTCTCATCCTCCTGGCGATCGCCTGGACCATTGCCGAATGGCTGCGCGGTCACGTCTTCACCGGCTATCCGTGGAATCCGCTTGGTCATGTCTGGGCCTTCGCGGCCCCCCTCGTACAGGGAGCGGCGCTGTTCGGCGTGTATGGGCTCGGGGCCTTCACCTTCCTCATCCTGGCGGCGCCGACCGCCGGATGGCGCGCCTCGATCGCTGCCCTGGTCGCGGCGGGCCTGGCCGGCGCCGTGGGGCAGGTGGCGATCCAGCCCGCCGCCGACGATGGGCCGCTGGTGCGCATCGTCCAGCCAAATATCCCGCAGTCCGAGAAATGGCGACCGGACACCCGGGCCCGGCACCTGGCCAAGCTGATCGAGATGAGCCGCCGCCCCGGCTTCGACCGCCTCGCCGCCGTCATCTGGCCGGAGACGGCTCCCCCGTTCATCATCGAGCCGGGGTCACCGGCGTTGGAAGCCATGGCCGCGGCGGTGCCGCCCCGCGGCTACTTGCTGACCGGAGCTGCCCGCGGGACCGGCCGGCGCGAGGACGGCGTGTGGAATTCGCTGCTGGTCATCGACCCGGCGGGCAGCATCGTCGCGCACTACGACAAGGTCCATCTGGTGCCGCTGGGCGAGTACATCCCGTTCCACAAGCAGCTTGCCCCGGTGTCCGGCCTCATCGGTCGCGGGTCGTTCGAAGTGGGTGAGGACCGCGTCACCCTTGGAATTCCCGGGCTGCCGTCTTTCTCGCCGGTGATCTGCTACGAGGTGATCTTCCCGGCAGCGGTGACGGGCCCCGGCGAGCGGCCCCGCTGGCTCCTGAACATCACCAACGATGCGTGGTTCGGCCTCTCGAGTGGCCCCTTCCAGCATCTCGCCAGCGCCCGCCTGCGGGCGGTGGAAGAAGGTTTGCCCATGATCCGCGTCGCCAACACCGGCGTATCCGCCGTGATCGACGCCTATGGCCGGGTCCTGGCGTCGCTCGACATGATGGAGGAAGGCATTATCGATCACCCCCTCCCGCAAGCGCGCGAGGTGACACCGTATGGTCGCTGGGGGGACGGCATCCTGTTGGTTATCCTGGCGTTGATGGGTGGCTGTTTGGTTGTGGGAGGAACGCGGGCTGGCCGGACTCGAACCTAGTCCGCTTCGACGGTCCACCGGCCGGAGGTTCAGCTTGCATTATGAATAAGAGGGGCTAATGTGTTATGCAGCTTAGGCGTGCAGATATGCATTTCTGCACATGTGAATTCTACGATTCACCACGTGTCCTGAATGTATTTCCCGCCGATCATGCAACCGTATGGCCGTTAAGAAATCGCATATAAGAGGAACCTGGACCGATGGCAAAATCTCATCCGGTTGACGTCCATGTAGGGTCGCGCATGCGTCAGCGGCGCACGCTCCTTGGCATGAGCCAGGAGAAGCTCGGGACGGCCGTCGGGCTCACGTTTCAGCAGATCCAGAAGTACGAGCGCGGGTCCAACCGGATTGGTTCGAGCCGGTTGTTCGAGTTCGCCAAGGTCCTGGACGTGCCGGTGTCGTATTTCTTCGACGAGATGCCGGCCAACGCGCTGGCCGGGCGGCCGATGTCGGGTCGCGGCCGCAAGGGCTTCGGCGAGGCTGCCACGCCGTTCGAGCAGGAAAAGGACCCCTTGATCAAGCGCGAAACCCTCGAACTGGTGCGCGCCTACTACAAGATCCGTGAGCCCCGTGTGCGCAAGCGCATCTTCGAGATGGTCAAGGCCGTGGGTGCGGCCAGCCACGCCGAAGTCCTGGGCGGCCGCAAAGGCCGCTAGGAGGAGGTCGCTGGGGAGAGGCGGTCCGGAGCTAGGGTTTTAGGGCCGCTTTTCTGTGCCTCTTGATTTTCATCGATAATTGGAGTTTTTAGCGGCGCGGCCTTGATGGTCGATGCCGCCGCGGACGGATTTGGACGACTTGCCACCGCGAAAATAAAGGCTAAGCCGGACGTTGGCGGCCCCTGCTGCCCTGCCCGGAGTCCAGTGTGAACTGTGGGAGGGTATTGTGGCGCTCAAGGACTATCTTTTTACCAGTGAATCCGTCTCCGAAGGACATCCGGACAAGGTCAGCGACCAGATTTCGGACGCGATCCTCGACGCCTTCATTGCCAACGACGTCAAACTTGGCATTGCCGACGACAGCCATGCCAACACACGCCTGGGCTGCGAGACGCTGGTCACGACCAACAAGATCGTGATCGCGGGCGAAGGCCGCGCTTCCGAGCCGTACATGAAGAAGTACGGCACGCACACGGTCGTCAACCGCGAAGCACTGACCGAAATCGCCCGCAACGTCGTGCGCGAGATCGGCTATGACCAGGACGGCTTCTCCTTCCATGGCGCCGACGTCGACGTCCTGTTGCACGGCCAGTCGCCCGACATCGCGATGGGTGTCGACGCCAAGAAGAAGGGCGGCAATCTCGGCGATCAGGAAGGCGCGGGCGACCAGGGCCTGATGTTCGGCTTCGCCTGCCGCGACAGCGAGGAATACGAGAAGGGCTCGTTCATGCCGGCCCCGATCTTCTTCTCGCACAAGATTCTCGAAGTGCTGAGCAAGGCCCGCCGTTCGGGTGAACTCGGCGACCTGCAGCCCGACGCCAAGAGCCAGGTGACGGTGCGCTATGTCGACGGCAAGGCCGTCGGCGCGGCCAAGGTCGTGGTCTCCACGCAGCACCGCGAGATCACGGCAAAGGGCAAGAAATACAACTCCGGCATGATCCGCGAGATGATCGCGGGTCACGTCGCGAAGTCGCTGCCCAAGGGCTGGATGCCCAAGAAGGCCGCCGATTTCTTCGTCAACCCGACCGGCAATTTCGTCGTCGGCGGCCCCGACGGCGATTGCGGCCTCACCGGGCGCAAGATCATCGTCGACACCTACGGCGGCTTCGCCCCGCACGGCGGCGGCGCTTTCTCGGGCAAGGACCCGACCAAGGTCGATCGGTCGGCTGCCTATGCCGCCCGCTATCTCGCCAAGAACGTCGTGGCCGCGGGCCTCGCCGACCGCTGCCTGATCCAGGTCGCCTATGCGATCGGCGTCGCCGATCCGATGTCGCTCTATGTCGACACCCAGGGCACCGGCAAGGTCGACGAGCGCAAGCTCGAGAAGATCCTCAATGACATCTTTCCGCTGCGCCCGACCAACATTCGCCGCGGCCTGCAACTCAACAAGCCGATCTACCAGCGCACGGCGGCCTACGGTCACTTCGGCCGCAAGCCCGAGCGCGACGGCGGCTTCTCGTGGGAGCGCACCGATCTGGTGCCCGAACTGAAGCGGGCGTTCGGCGCACGATAAATCTGCGATCTGTCGATGACGAAAGGCGCGCGGACCTCCGGTCTGCGCGCCTTTTGCATTAGGGACATGCCCTAAATGATTGGTTTTGCATGAATTTCTGATATTCTCGGGAGGGATGGCTCCTCTCGAGAACGGCGGCTTCCAGCAATCGGCCTGGGACAGCGAAGTCCGCCGGCCGATCGATTCTCTCATGCGGGCGCTGCTCTATGTCGCCCAGCAGATCGGACGGCCCGTCAGCGAAGCCGACATACGACGACTGACGGCAATTCCGGCGTCGGGCCTCGACGAGAGCGCCTTCCTCACGGCCGGCCAGCGACTGGGACTCGAGAGCTACGCCGTCGACCTTGCCGGCCAGCGGCTGGACGAGCTGCCAACTCCTTTCGTCGTGATCGGCGCCGCCAACCGGCCTGCCCACGTTGTCGTGGCCGCGGCCGGCGGCCAATGCACGGTGCTCGACGTCGTCGAGGGACGCATCTGGCGCCTGGCGAGCGATGAAGTCATGGCGCTGGGCACCCGGGCGCTGGTGATGCGCGAGGCGGCGGCCCACGAGCGGCGTCGGAAGTGGTACGCGCCCCTGTGGGTCCGCATTCGACCCGTCGTGCTGAAGCTTGCCGCGATGTCGTTCGTCATCAACGTCCTCGGCCTCGCCACGCCGCTCTTCATGATGGTCGTGTTCAACAAGGTGATCGGCCACGACGGGTGGGCTCAGGGATCGGAGGGGGCCGCCGCGATCATGATCGCGCTCTGCATCGGTATGCTGATCGCCTATGCACTCGACTTCGCGCTTCGCGTGGGGCGCGGCTGGATGTCGGCCCGAACCGGCGCCCGGCTCGACACCCTCATGAGCGGCGAAGTGCTCCATCATCTGATGCAGCTTCCCTATCGCCACTTCGAACGTACGCCCTCCGGCGTCATCGCCGAGCGCCTGCGCCAGCTCGACGTGCTGCGCGGCTTCTTCACCGGCCAGATGCCAGTCCTCGCCATCGACATCGCCTTCGTCGTGCTTTTCCTCGGTGCGACTTTCGCCATCAGCGCCACGCTGGGCATGGTCACGGCGCTGGCGGTCCCGGTGGTGATCGGCGTGTCGCTCGCCACCCATCGCACCCAGCGCCGCCTCGCCGAAGAAAGCTTCCAGGCTCTGGCGGCCAAGAGTTCTACGCTAGCCGAGACGGTCGCCAACGCCGTCACCATCAAGGCGCTCGGGCTCGAGGCCGAGGCCGAAAAGCGCTGGCAGGCGCGCGTCGAACAATCCGCCTGGACCAGCTTTCGCGCCAACAACCTCGCCAACGTCGCCTCCAGTGCGTCGGGCGCCCTGCAGCTCCTGGCGTCGCTGGCGATCGTTGCCATCGGTGTCCACGAGATCGTCGATCATCGCCTGACGGTGGGTGCGCTGATCGCCGTCAACATGCTGGCGTCACGTGCCTTGCAGCCGATGCGCCAGCTGGTCACGGCCTGGCATCAACTTCAGGCGGTCGTGGCGGCCTTCCGGCGTATCGATGGGCTGATGCATGAAGCGGTCGAGACGCCCGCCGGTACGGTGACGCCGATGCCGCCGCTCGTGGGCAACGTGACCTTCGAGCGTGTCACCTATCGTGCCTGCGATGACACGCCCGCGATCCTGCAGGATGCCGACCTCGACATCGCCGCCGGCGAGATCCTGGGAATCGTCGGACCGTCAGGGTCCGGCAAGACCACGATCGCCAATCTCGTCCAGGGATTGTTCCGACCATCGAGCGGGCGGGTGATGGTCGACGGCACCGATGTCACGCACATTTCGCCGGCGCAGCTGCGCGGACAGATCGGCTGCGTGCCCCAGGAGCTGCAGCTCTTCACCGGCTCGGTGCGGGAAAACATCGCCATGGGCGTCACCAACAAGGATCCCGGCCGTGTCGTGACGGTGGCCAAGTTCGTCGGCGCCCATGATTTCATCCAGCGCCTGCCGCAGGGCTACAACACCGTGCTGGGCGAACGGGGGCAGGGGCTGTCGATGGGACAGCGGCAGCTGGTCTGCATCGCCCGCGCCCTGATCCGCAATCCGCGCATCCTCATTCTCGACGAGGCGACCAGCGCCCTCGACCCGGCCACGGAGGAGCAGCTGCTGCGTCAGCTCAAGGCCAACACGCGCGGCCGCACCGTCATCATGATCACCCACCGTCTGGCCCCGCTGGCGATTGCCGACCGGGTGGCGCTGGTCATGGATGGCCGCATCGAACGCGTCGGCCCGCCGACCGAGATCATGGCCTATGCGCGCATCCGCATGGCCGAGGCGAGCCGCGGCCGCGGTGCGCCGGGTTCCACGGCGGCACACACCGTGGCTCGCGCGATGATCGCCTAATCGCCAAGACGCGGGTCGCCTCTAAACCATGTCGCCGAAGTCGGGGTCTTCTATGCGGGCCAGACGTTCAGAGGCCAGGCGTGCGCAGTCGACCAGCAGCGCCTTGCGGCGGGTGGCGGCGACCGGCCGGCGGGGCGGGGCGCGCAGGATCTCGCCGCCATAGGCGTCGGCCACGATCAGGCCGATCTCTTCCGGGATAAGTGCCTGCGGAAAGTCGACGGGGACGGCGACGTAGAGCTGGTCGCACCAGTCGAGATAGTCCGGCCACTTGCCGTCGACGCGCCAATCCTCGATCGACGATTTCACCTCGACGATGACCAGCTCGCCGCCGCGGCCGACGGCGAAGATGTCGGCGCGCCGGCCGTCGGGCAGCGGCAGTTCGCGCAGCACCGAATGACCCGCCTGGCGCATCAGCCTGCAGGCGCCGCGGCAGACGGCGATGGTGACCTCGGGGCGCGCCTGTCGCGCTGCGGACGATGGTGTGGGCGCTGGAATGGGCGATGGGGGCGACGATGGATCCATGGCGGCGAAACCTAACGTTTCGCGCGTCGTCTGGCGATTGCCGCCATGCTAGTCACCAAGGCATGTCGTCTCGAAATCTTGCCGAACTCGATGCCTGTGTGCGGCGCGACCTGGCGCTGATCTCCTATCCCGAGCTGCGCTGGCTGCCGCCCGTCACCGGGCCGGACGGCGAGAAGGTCGTCGACGTGCTGATCGTGGGCGGCGGCCAGGGCGGTCAGGCGCTGTCGTTCAAGCTCAAGCTCGAACGCATCGACAATCACCTCGTGATCGACCGCGGCCCGGCCGGCGCCGAGGGGCCGTGGCGCACGTTCGGTCGCATGAAGACGCTCAGGACCTGGAAGACAGTCACCGGCCCCGATCTCGGTATCCCAAGCCTCACCTACCAGAGCTGGTTCGAGGCGCAGCATGGTGCTCCGGCCTTCGCGCGCCTGAACAAGATCGCGCGCGAGAGCTGGAGCGAATACCTGCACTGGCTGCGGCGCGTGCTGGCGCTTCCCATCGAGGTCGGCACGACCTTGCTCGGCCTCGAGCCGCACGGCGCCTTGCTCCGTGCGCGCGTCAGAGATGCCGCGGGCGAACGATCGATCCTGGCCCGCTACGTGGTGCTGGCGCATGGTATCGAGGCGAGTGGCCGGTGGACGATGCCGGCATTCGTCGAACGCTTGCCGTCCGGCGTGCGCGCCCATGCCGCCGAGGCTATCGACTTCGCCGCCCTCGCCGGCCGCCGCGTCGCGGTGCTCGGGGCTGGCGCGTCGGCTTTCGACAATGCCGCGACCGCGCTCGAAGCGGGAGCGGAGGTCCATCTGTTCTGCCGCCGGCCCGAGCTGCAGCGGGTGCAGCCCTACAAGTGGCTGTCGTTCCCGGCGTTCTTCCGGCACTTCGGCGACCTCGACGATGCGACGCGCTGGAAGTTCATGAACCACGTGCTGTCGTTGCGCGAGGCGCTGCCGGTCGAGACCTGGGACCGCGTGACCTCGCACGCCGCCTTCCATCTACACACCGGCGCGCCGTGGCTCGATGCGCGCAGCGACGGCGCCGCGGCCATCGTCGCGACGCCCGCCGGCGATCATCGTTTCGATTTCCTGATCTGTGGCACCGGCTTCGACGTCGACCTCGATCTGCGGCCGGAACTGGCCACCATCGCGCCGCACGTGCGGACCTGGCAGGACGCCTACGTGCCGCCTGAGGCTGAGCGCAATGTGCGACTCGAACGCTATCCCTATCTCGGGCCGGGCTTCGAACTGCAGGAGCGGACACCGGGTGCCGCGCCGTGGCTCGGCCGGATCCGGCTGTTCAATTTCGGGTCGACGCTCAGCTTCGGGCCCAGCGGCTCGTCGATCAACGGCATGAAGTTCGCCGTGCCGCGGCTGATCGAGGGCCTGACGCGCGACCTGTTCCGCGCCGAGGTCGACCGGCTGTGGCAGGGTCTCATCGCCTACGACACGCCGGAATTCCCGACACGCCTCGCGCGCGATCGCTAGAGGCCGAGCGTCACGGCTTCGGCGGGACGAGGCGCAGGGGTACAGGATTGATCGGCACCTCCGGCGTCGGCGCGAATTTCTGGGCCAAGGCCTCCGCACGTTTGCGGTCGCGATCGGGAAGCTGCTCGCTGGTCTTTTCCCGGATCGTGCGCGACTCGGGATGGCCGCCGCGCTCGGCCAGGAGCAGCCATTTGTAGCCTTCGACCGGGTCCGCCGCGCCGCCGGCACCGCTCGTCAGCATGATGCCGTAGGCGTTCTGGGCCTCCGTTTGTCCCTGCTGCGCGGCCCGGCCGTACCAGAGCTGGGCCTGCGCCAGATCGCGCGTCACACCGGCACCGGCATAGTAGGCATTGGCAAGCTTGAACTGGGCCGATGGCACGCCGGCGTTCGCGGCGACTTCCAGCCAGGTGATTACCGAATGCAGGATCTTCTCGTTCGTCGCCTTGTCGCGCGAGGCGGGCGTTCGCGCCGCCATGTCGGCCAGCGCGAGGGCGGCCTCGGGAATCCCGCTCTGCTGCGCATGGATCAGCCAGCGGTGAGCGGCGACGGCGTCGCGTTTGATACCTGAGCCGTCGGCCAGGGCCATGCCGTAGCGCAGCGCGGCCGATGGGTGGCCTTTTTCGGCTGCCTGTCGATAGAGGTTGGTCGCGCGGACGGAATCGGCGCCGACCGGCCCCATGCTCTCCTCCATGGCGCGGCCCAGGACATAAAGCGCGTAAGGATCGCCATCGACGGCGGCTTTTTCGAGCCAGGCGCGCGCCTGGATGAGGTCGCGGGGGACGCCCTGGCCGCGCAGATAGAGCGTCCCGAGATTGAGTTGGGCGCGGCGGTGCCCCTTTTCCGCGGCGCGCGCGAACAGTTCGGCGGCGCGTGCGTCGTTGCGCGGTGTGCCGCCATCGCCCTGGGCGAAAACCAGCGCCAACCTGTGCGCGCCCTCGGCCGAACCGGCGTCGGCGGATTGCTGGATCAGTCGCAGGCCCTCGCGCTGGAGGCCTCGCTCCAGCAGGATCGCGCCCAGCCATGCAGCAGCGTCGGCGTCGGCCGGTGCCAGCGTCCGCAGCGACGATTCGGCGGCGGCAAGATCGCCGGTCCGATACGCCGCCACCGCGGCGCGCAAAGCGGGCGAGGCGTTGCTGCTATCGTTCGATTGAGCGTGGGCGACGGTCGCGGCAAGCAGTGCCGCGAACGGCACGACTCGCCTCGCGATCATTTGCTCTTGAAGGAGTAGGCCAGCGCCGCTGCCTTGGCCTTGGCGATATCGTCCGCAGTGAGGCCGCGGGCCGCCTGCTCGAGCGCGGCGCCGGCATTGGGCACGTTCCAGCGCTCGGCGATGGCGATCCATTTGTAGGCCTCGAAGGCACTCTTCGGCACGCCATTGCCTTCGGCAAAGGCGCCGGCCAACGGGATCATCGCCGGCAGATAGCCGCGCTCGGAAGCATCCAGCAGCATCGGCGCGGCCTTGTTGATGTCGAAGAGCTTCGATTCGGCGCTGCCGTAGACATAGAATCCGAGGAGAAACTCGGCGCGCGGATCACGCTCCTTGGCGAGGGGCTGAAGCTCCTTCTCGGCGGCCGCCATGTCGCCGCCCTGCAAAGCCTTGAGAGCCTCCTCGAAGCCGGCGGCGGCGGGTTGCGCCATGAATGTCAGCAGGAGGACGGCGGCGGCCACGTAAAGCGCGGATCGAATGGAACGGACGTATCGCACAGGCGAGGACTCCCAATGGCGGCCGCTGCATTGGGCAGCCAATACGGTGAAGGCGGTCCGTCTAGCATGGAATTGGGGCCGAAACACGAAAGCGAGGCAGCTCGACGGCGCGTTGTTACCCAAGGTGTGCTTGCCACGTCCATTCGACGCCAGCACGTATCCGGCGCACGCCGTCCCTCTCAAATCCGTCTGGCCGCGATCCTCTGTCGATTCGCTGCAAGGTCCCGGGTCGGATATCATAAGGCACTGATATTAAATGATAATTCGGGCGGAGCAGCGCAAATTCGAGCCAAACAGAACTACCCTTTTCGATTATCTTATGCGCGCAATATGCACGAATTATTGAGAATTGCGGGGAACGTCCCCAATCAGATATGCAGTTTTGCAGGTGACGAAGCCTTGGTTCGTTTGTTAGGGTATTTGCATTAGAGGCGTTTGGTCAGACATCGAAATTCATATCTGAAAGGCATTTGATCCCGACTTGGCAGTGCTCCGTCGCCGGAGCCACCCTTGTCCACCCAGTTTCACATAGCCCGCCGGCGGCCCCCAAGCCGCTATCGTCGAAGTCCCCTTCCCACACACCCCAAGACTTCGACAATCCCACAGACTAGGCGGGCTTCTAAGGAAGGCCGGTCGTTCCCCAAGCGGCCGGCCTTTCGTATTTTCGAGACGTGTTGTCCGCACAGGAACGCGTCGGCCGCTTGTGCCCCCCGAACAACGCCTGAAGGGCGTTCTTGCAGGCTGGGGTGAGGCGGATATTTGCGATTCGTCGCAACACCAGACCTACCAAAAATGCCTATCTTGGAAAAAATATCCAGCAAAAATCGGGCTATCTCATCCATGAGATATGCATTTTTGCAAGTTACATTCGAATAGTGTCCTGTTAGGATTGGGTCATTAACGAGATTCCTATTATATTGGTATCAATATGAAAATTGTCGGATTTCCCATCGACGTTTCACGTTCGCAGGATGGCCGGGTCGTGCGCGGCCTGCGAACCCGGCAGGCCCTGATCCAGGCGACCGTGGATCTCATCCAGGCGGGCGATGTCGAGCCGACCTCGGCCGCCATCGCGACCATCGCCGGAGTCTCCAGCCGCGCTCTCTTCCAGCACTTTACCTGCCTCTCGGATCTCTATGCCGCGGCCTTCGACCTGGCCGTCAGCCGGGCGTTCGGTGCCAACGGTCCGGTGGACGCCGAAGCGCCGCTCTCCAACCGCATCGACCTGCTGGTGTCCGATCGCGCCCAGCTCTTCGAGGAATGGTTGCCGGTTTGGCATTTCGCCGAACGCGTCCGCAGCGTGGCCCCGGCGGTCGGGCTGGGCGTGGCCCAGTTGCGGAGGCTCCTGCGCGAGCGCCTTGCGGCGTGGTTCGCGACCGAACTCGGCAATCTTCATCCGGCGGCGCACGATCTCGTGCTCGACTCGCTCGACGTCGCCTTTGGTCTCGATAGCTGGATGAACATGCGCGAGCAGCTGCGACTGTCTCCGGTCCATGCGTCGCGCACCTGGCGCTTCACCGCCGAGGCGATCGTCCATCAGGCCCTGACGGTCCCAAGCGTGGCAGCAGCCTGACCTCGAGGCTCGCCTGACCCACTCTCCGGCTACATCGAGATTCTGAGGATCTAATCGTGTTCCAGATTGTCGGCTTTTTTCTGGCGCTTGCCGCGGTCGTCGCGACCCTTGCCGCGGCGCCCGTCTACGGCTTCTTCCTCGCCGTCGCCACGCTGTGCTGGGTCGTCAAGGCCAAACCAGCACAGGTTACCAGGATCGAATACTATGCCGCCGACGGCGGCATAGTGATTCTGGCTTAGCCCCTGCTTAGTTGGCTTTGACGCGGAACTTGTCGTGGCAGGCGCCGCACGCCTTGCCGGTGGCGCCGAACGCCGCGGTCAAGGCCGCCATGTCGCCCGAGCCCGCCGCCTTGGCGAGATTGTCGTAGGCCGCGTCCGCCCCCTTGCTGGCAGCCATGAAGCCCGGCATGTCGGTCCACACCGCCGGCAGCGCCTTGGTCTCGCCCTTGTCGGAGCCGGCCGGGAACATCTTCACGAACGCCGCTTCGAGGGTCTTGAGCTTGGCGGCCTGCTCGACGGCGCCGGCCGTCGGTCCCTTGGCGTCGATGATGCCCTTGATCGCGCGCATCGCCGCAGCGGTCTGCTTGCGGTTCTCCTGACGCTCCTTGATGACGTCGGCCTGTGCGAACGCAATCGTCGCGCCGCCGACCAACGTGCCGGCCGCGAGCGCGCCGATCACAGTCAAAACCAGAGTCTTTCTCATGAGCCATCCCCTTTGAATTCAATCGGCCGACGGGCCCTTTGGACCTCGCCGGCCATGTATTTGTTGCAGAGGTTGGCGTCAAAGCGAACAAGTAGGGTCCCCTGCCGCCATCACGACTGCGTGTAGTGGGCTCCGGGTGGGCCGGGGATTGAAAGCGTTGTCGCGGGAGTCGATAACAGGACATGGCCGAAAAGAATGAACGCCGGATCAGGGTCTGGGATCTGCCCGTCCGACTGTTCCACTGGACGCTCGTCATCCTGATGGTGATCTCGTATTTCACCGGCCGGGCCGGCGGGGAGTGGATGAAGTTCCACTTCTGGTCGGGTTACGCGATCATAACCCTGGTCCTCTTTCGCATCGCCTGGGGCTTCGTCGGCAGCACCACCGCCCGTTTCACCGATTTCGTGAAGGGGCCGGCGACGGCGATCGGCCATCTCCGCGACCTTCTGGGAAGCGGCCGGCCCCGCGAGGCGGGCCACAACCCCGTGGGCGGCGCCATGGTTGTGGCGTTGCTGCTCGCCATCCTGCTGCAGACGGGCGGGGGGCTGTTCGCGGCGGACACCGACATGGGAACGGTGAACGGGCCGCTCGCCCTGCTGGTCGCCGACAAGTGGGTCGAGCGGGCGACGGCCTTTCACAAGTTCTGGATCAACGTGCTGTTGTGGATGGTGGCGCTCCACGTGCTGGCCGCCATCGTCTATCTCGTCTGGAAGAAGCAGAACCTGATCGGCGCCATGGTGAGCGGCCGCAAGCCGATCGACGACGTGGTGCCGCCGGGCCAGCCCGCGCCCAAGCTGGTTTTCGTCTCGGGCCGGCTGGCGGTGTCTCTGCTGCTCGCGGCGGCGGCGATCGTCTACTTCATCGTGCGGGCTGGCGGCTGAGCCGCACCGCAGTGCTGCGGCCCTCGTCTGCGTTTTGGCCTGCTCCCCCGGCCTTGCTGGCTGGAAGGGCCCCCTCTAGGGTGCCCGTTGCCTTTGTGAATTTGGATTTTGCATCATGAAATTTACCGGTACCGACTCCTATGTGGCCAGCGACGACCTGCGCGTGGCGGTGAACGCGGCCATCGCCTTGCAGCGCCCACTGCTGATCAAGGGCGAGCCGGGCACCGGCAAGACCGTGCTCGCGCACGAGGTCGCCAAGGCGCTGAAGGCGCCGATCATCGAGTGGCACATCAAGTCGACCACCAAGGCGCAGCAGGGCCTCTACGAGTACGACGCGGTTTCGCGCCTGCGCGACAGCCAGCTCGGCGACGAGCGCGTCAAGGACATCGCCAACTACATCAAGAAGGGCAAGCTCTGGGAGGGGTTCACCTCGACCGAGCGCCCGGTGCTGCTGATCGACGAGATCGACAAGGCCGACATCGAATTTCCCAACGATCTGCTGCTCGAACTCGATCGCATGGAATTCTATGTCTACGAGACGCAGCAGGTCATCAAGGCCGAACAGCGCCCGATCGTGATGATCACCTCGAACAACGAGAAGGAGCTGCCCGACGCCTTCCTGCGCCGCTGCTTCTTCCACTACATCCGCTTCCCGGATCGCGAGACGATGACGCAGATCGTCGATGTCCATTTCCCCGACCTGCAGCGCAACCTGCTGCGCGAGGCGTTGAACGTCTTCTATGACATTCGCGAAGTGCCGGGCCTCAAGAAGAAGCCGTCGACTTCCGAATTGCTCGACTGGCTGAAGCTGCTGATGGTCGAGGACATGTCGCCGGACGCGCTGCGCTCCAAGGACTCCAAGCAGCTCATTCCGCCGTTGCACGGCGCGCTGCTCAAGAACGAGCAGGACGTGCATCTGTTCGAACGTCTGGCCTTCATGGCGCGGCGGGAGCAGCGCCAGTAACGCCCCCGGTGACCAAAGGGAGATCGCGATGTTCGTGAACTTCTTCCTCGAATTGCGTCAGGCCAAGGTGCCAGTCTCCATCAAGGAGTACCTGGCGCTGATGGAAGGCATGGACAAGGGTGTCTCCGACTACAGCGTCGACGATTTCTATTACCTGTCGCGCGCCATCCTGGTGAAGGACGAGCGCAACCTCGACAAGTTCGACAAGGTCTTCGGCCATATCTTCAAGGGCCTCGAGGCCGTGCCCGGCGACGGCGTGGCGGCCGAAATTCCCGAGGAATGGCTGCGCAAGCTCGCCGAGAAGCTTCTCACCGAGGAAGAGAAGGCGCAGATCGAGGCGCTGGGCGGTTGGGAAAAGCTCATGGAGACGCTGAAGAAGCGCCTTGAGGAGCAGCAGAAGCGCCACCAGGGCGGCAGCAAGTGGATCGGCACGGCGGGCACCTCGCCGTTCGGCGCCCACGGCTTCAATCCCGAGGGCGTGCGCATCGGCCAGGACAAGAACCGCGAGGGCCGTGCGGTCAAGGTGTGGGACAAGCGCGAGTACAAGAACCTCGACGACACCGTCGAGATCGGCACGCGCAACATCAAGATCGCGCTCCGGCGCCTGCGCAAGTTCGCGCGCGAAGGCGCCGAGGTCGAGCTCGACATGCCCGACACGATCCGCAGCACCGCGCGCAACGCCGGTTACCTCGACATCAAGATGGTGCCGGAGCGGCGCAACAAGGTGAAGCTGCTGATCCTGTTCGACATCGGCGGCTCGATGGACGCCCACATCCGCGTCTGCGAGGAGCTGTTCTCGGCGGCGCGCAGCGAGTTCAAGCATCTCGAGTTCTTCTACTTCCACAACTGCCTCTACGAGAAGCTGTGGAAGGACAACCGCCGCCGTCACGTCGACACCTTCTCGACGGCGCAGCTCCTGCACACCTATCCGGCCGACTACAAGGTGCTGTTCGTCGGCGACGCCTCGATGAGCCCCTACGAGATCGCCTATCCCGGCGGCTCGGTGGAGCACTGGAACGAGGAATCGGGCCAGACCTGGATCCAGCGCGTGGCCGATACCTATCGCAGCATGGTCTGGCTCAACCCGGTGCCCGAGCGGCACTGGAGCTACACGCCGTCGATCCAGCTCCTGCAGCAGCTGAGCTCCAACCGCATGTTCCCGCTCACCTTGGGCGGTCTCGACAGCGCGATGAAGGAACTGAACAAGTAAAAGGCAATGTCATCTCGGGCGGAGTAATCTCCGCCCTGGAGCGAAGCGAAGGATCCTTCGCTTCGCTCAGGATGACACCATCCGATTGGGAGAAAACGATGAAGACCGGTCCGGCAATCGCGGAGATCCTCAAGCGCGAGGGCGTGGAATATCTCTTCGCCTATCCCGTCAACCACCTGATCGAGCATTGCGCGGCGATCGACATCCGCCCGATCATCGTGCGCCAGGAGCGCATCGGCCTGCACATGGCCGACGCCATGTCGCGGCTGACCAAGGGCCGCAAGATGGGCGTCTTCTGCATGCAGAGCGGCCCCGGCTCGGAAAACGCCTATGGCGGCGTGGCCCAGGCCTTCGGTGAATCTGTTCCGCTGCTGGTCATCCCGGCGGGCTATCCGCGGCGCATCGCCCACGTGCCGCCGAACTTCAACTCCACCATCACCATGGCGCATGTCGCCAAGCATGCCGAGCCGATCACCTCGGGCACCGACATCGAGAACGTCATGCGCCGGGCCTTCAGCCTGCTGCGCAACGGCCGCGGCGCGCCGGTCATCATCGAGTTCCCGGCCGAGGCCAATGGCGAGGACGCGCCCGATCCGCTGACCTACGTGCCGGTCGTCGCCACCAAATACGGCCCCGATCCGGCGGCGGTGAAGGAAGCCGCCAAGGTGCTGGTTGGCGCCAAGCGGCCGATCATCTATGCCGGCCATGGCGTGCATTGGGCCGAGGCCTACGACGAGTTGAAGGAACTGGCCGAGCTTCTGGCCATTCCGGTCTGCACGTCGCTGCAGGGCAAGAGCAGCTTCGACGAGACCCATCCGCTGTCGCTGGGCTCGGGTGGCCGCGCCTATCCGAAGCAGGTGCGCCACTTCCTCGACCATTGCGACGTGCTGTTCGGCGTCGGCTGCTCGTTCACCGAGACGAACTTCGGCATCTCGATGCCCAAGGGCAAGACGGTGATCCACACGACGCTGGACCCCAACCATCTCAACAAGGATGTGCGCGCCCAGTACGGCCTGATCGGCGACGCCAAGCTGGCGCTGCGCGCCATGATCGACGAGTGCAGCAAGCTGGTCGGCGGAAAGAAGCGCGATTCGGCACCTGTCGTGGCCGAGATCAAGCCGATGGCCGACGCGTGGCTCAAGGAGTGGATGCCCAAACTCACCAACAACGAGGCGCCGCTCAATCCCTACCGCGTGCTGTGGGACCTGCAGAACACGGTCGACAAGGCCAACACCATCATCACCCACGACGCCGGCAGCCCGCGCGACCAGCTCTCGCCGTTCTGGAAGACGACGGCGCCGCACACCTACATCGGCTGGGGCAAGACGACCCAGCTCGGCTACGGCCTCGGCCTCGCCATGGGCGCCAAGCTCGCCTGCCCGGACAAGCTCTGCATCAATGTCTGGGGTGATGCCGCGATCGGCTTCACCGGCATGGATTTCGAGACCGCGGTGCGAGAGCGCATTCCGATCATGTCGATCCTGCTCAACAATTTCTCGATGGCGATCGAGCTTCACATCATGAAGGTCTCGACCGAGAAGTACCGCTCGACCGATATCTCGGGCGACTATGCCGCCATGGCCCGCGCCTTCGGCGGCTACGGCGAGCGGGTCACCAAGCCCGAGGACATCATTCCCGCCATCAAGCGCGGCATCGAGCAGACCAAGAAGGGCGTGCCGGTGCTGCTCGAGTTCATCACCTCCAAGGAAGTGACGATCTCGGTGCCGAAGTAGCTCCCCGTCGTCTCGACCGACGAGCGAAGCGAGGAGTGGAGAGACCTTCTTTCAACGAGTAAGGTCTTGCCGTTGAAGCAAGGCCCCTCGGCTACGCTCGGGGCGACGGAGGTATTGTGGCAACCATTCTTACCCCAACCGACCAATTCGACGTCGCCACCCGCGACGGCCTCTGGATGTCCGCATCCGATGCCGAACGCGTCACTGGCTGGACGCTGAAACCCGAAGGCATGTGCCGCGCCGAGGCATGCGTGCCGATGCCGGCGTCGGCCGTGAAGAGGACCGAGGTCGACGTCGAAGCGTTCTGGACGAAACTCGGAGGTCCCGTCGTGGCGAGCGAAGCACGCGACGTGTGGGCGTTGGGCGCGTCACCCGATGAACGCAATGCCACCCTCGAAGGATTGCAGGCGCCGGACTTCACCTTGCCGGACATCGACGGCACATCCCGCACGCTGTCCCAGCTGCGCGGCAAAAAGGTCTTCCTTGCGACCTGGGCCAGTTGGTGAGGTTGCCGTTTTGACTTGCCCGTGTGGCAGGCTCTCTACAACGAACTGAAGGACAGGAACTTCATGGTGGTGGCCGTGGCCGAGGAAAGCCGTGGCGCCGATCATGCGCGGCCGTGGATCGAGCAGGCCAAGTCCAGCTACTGGCAGCTTGTCGATACCGAGCATCGCCTCGAAGACCTCTACAACCTCGTGAACGTGCCGCAGGCGGTCTGGATCGACGAGGACGGCAGGATCGTGCGCCCGCCCGAGACGGCGGGATCGACCGATCATTTCCGCCGCATGGATCTCAAGACCAAGACCATGTCGGCCGAGGATCAAGCCGAGCGTCTGGCGGCGCGCGAGGCCTATCTCGACGCGGTGCGCGCCTGGGTGACCACAGGCAAGCATGCGCTGCCCGCCAGTTCAGCCCGTATGAATCTGCCCAAGGTGACGCCCGCGATCGCCGAGGCCCGCACGCGCTTCCGCCTCGGCGTGTGGCTGCGCGTCAACGGCCGCGCCGCCGAGGGCGACCTGCAGATGGCAGAGGCGAGCCGGCTGCATCCCGAGTCATGGAGCCTGTGGCGCCAGGCCGCCGACCTCGATGAAGTCGGCAAGGCATCGGGCCCAGAATTCTGGAAACGCGTGCAAGCGTTGGGGGACAGGCCGTACTATCCGGCTCCCAAGCTTTAGGGAGCCGCATGCGCCTTTCCTGGAACGACCTTGGAACGCCGCGTGCCGACAAGGCCCGCGGCAAGCCTGTCGAGATCGTGGGCTTTCCGCTCACCGCGTTGCCGACGGGAAACGCCGACTATTTTCTGATGATGGCCGAGCCCGGCTGCTGCCAGGGCTGCGTGCCCAACAATCCGTCGGCCGTGATCGAGGTCTTCGCCGACAAGCCTCTCAAGCTCGGCAACGGCGCGCTGCGCCTCGTCGGTACCTGGCGCGTTTCGTCCGATGCGAAGGGCTGGCGCTATCAGTTGCACGATGCCGAAGTGAAGCAGGGCGTCACGCGCCGTGCCCTGATGGCGGCAAGCCCGCTCTTCTGTCTGCCGGTACCGGCGATGGCGCAGGCGGGCGACGGCACGGCCGTCGATATCCATAGTCACGCTGGCAACGTCATGCAGATGAGCTACGGGCGCGGCCAGGCGCTCGCCATTGCCGGGCCGATGCGCGAGGGCGGTATCTCCGCGATCTGCCTCGCGGTGGTGGCCGATTCGCCCATCATCACGACGAGCGGCGGCCGCCTGCGACCCGGCCGCGATCCCCGGCCCGGCGAATTCTACCAGTTCAGCCAGAGTTCCTTCCCGGCCCTGCACAAGCTCGCCCGCGACCAGGATCTGCCGTTGATCCGAACGGCCGCGGAGTTGCGTGCGGCGCGTTCGGGTCGACCCTCGGTCATCGTGTCCGCCGAAGGGGCCGATTTCCTCGAAGGCCGAATCGAACGTCTCGACGAGGCCTATCAACGCTGGGCGCTGCGCCATCTCCAGCTCACGCACTACCGGCCGAACGAGCTGGGCGACATCCAGACCGAGCCCAGCGTGCACGGCGGCCTGACGGCGTTCGGCGCCGAGGTCATTCGCCGCTGCAATCAGATGGGCGTCGTCGTCGATGTGGCGCACGGCCCCTACGAGCTGGTGAAGAAGGCGGCCGCGGTGACCACCAAGCCGCTGGTTCTTTCGCACACTTCGCTCAGCAACCGGCAGGCGCTGTGGACGCGGCAGATCACGTCGGATCATGCGCGGGCCATCGCCGCGACCGGCGGCGTCATCGGCATCTGGCCAGTCACGGCCTTTTTTCCCAACATCGTGAGCTATGCCGACGGCTTTGCGCGGATGGTCGACGTGGCCGGTATCGACCATGTCGGCCTCGGCACCGACCAGATGGGCCTGCCCGGCGGCAGCTCGATGCCGAGCTATGCCGACCTGCCGCAGCTCGCCGCCGCCTTGCGGACGAGGTTCAACGCCGAGGAGACGGCGAAGCTCTTGGGCGGTAACTACCGCCGGGTCTTCGAGGTGAGCCTCGCCTGATCGGTTCGATCGCTTGACAAGCGTCCTATCGCGCCCTATTTTCCTACGGACTTGAGATCCTTCGCTTCTCGTTGTGAGACCAGCGTCGCGACAATTGCCCAAGGCCTCCACGGCGCAGTGGGGCGACGTAAAAAAAGTGATCCGGTGTCCCACGGCGTAGCCGGCAATGGCCGGAATTCGAGAGTTGTTGCAAAGCATTAGACCCCGGGTGGAACGCGTCGTGCGACGTGAACCCCTGTCCCACGGACTGGCGGGAGGAGGCCGGCGCGATCACACATCCGTGAGTGAGCGGGTCTCTATAGGCGTCACTCGTTCGCTCGGTTAGGCTCCCGCCATACTCCAAGACAAATCAGGAGACCGGGATGGCTGTCCTCAACGTCAACGGCAAGGCGCTCAACCATAGTGCCGATCCGCGTACGCCGCTGCTGTGGGTCCTGCGCGAGCAGCTCGCCCTCACCGGCACGAAATATGGCTGTGGCATTGCCCAGTGCGGCTCGTGCACCGTCCACATCGACGGCGTGGCGACCCGGTCGTGCCAGGTTCCCGTCAACTCGGTGGGCAACCGCAAGATCACGACCATCGAGGCACTGGCCGCCAACGGCACGCTGACCAAGATTCAGAAGGCTTGGGTCGAGCTCGATGTCCCGCAGTGTGGCTATTGCCAGAGCGGCATGATCATGGCGGCCACCGCGCTGCTCGCCGCCAAGCCCAAGCCGACGGATGCCGACATCGACGCGGCCATGACCAACATCTGTCGCTGCGGCACCTACCAGCAGGTGCGCGAAGCCATCCACGCCGCCGCCAAGGCCTGAGGGGAGGACGCATCATGACGATTCATCAGACCTCTCTTCGTCCCTCCTCTCTTCGTCGCCCGTCGCTTCGTCGTAGGGGCTTCCTGGTCAGCGGCGCTGCCGTTGCGGGTGGCTTCTCCCTGGGCTTCAGCACCTTCGGCACGGCGCATGCCGCCGAAGCCAAGGAACTCAATGCCTGGGTCGTTGTCATGCCCGACGACAAGGTGGTGATCCGCATCGCCCGCTCGGAGATGGGTCAGGGCACGCTGACCGGTCTTTCCCAGCTCGTCGCCGAGGAACTCGAGTGCGACTGGAAGAAGGTCACGACCGAATATCCGACGCCCGGCGAGAACCTCAAGCGCGGCCGCGTCTGGAAGAATTTCTCGACCGGCGGCAGCCGTGGCATCCGCGAGAGCAACCAGTATGTCCGCGAAGGCGGCGCCATGGCGCGCGAAATGCTGATCGCGGCGGCGGCGGCACAGTGGAAAGTGCCGGCGGCCGAGTGCAACGCGGCCAGCAGCGTCATCACCCATAAGCCCTCGGGCAAGAAGCTCACCTATGGCGCTGTCGCAGCGGCGGCAGCCCAGCTCGAGCCACCCAAGGAAGTGAAGCTCAAGGATCCGAAGGACTGGAAGATCGCCGGCAAGCCGGTGAAGCGGCTCGACACGCTCGACAAGGTCACGGGCAAGCAGATGTACGGCATCGACTTCACGATGCCCGGCATGCTCGTGGCCACCGTGCGCGCCTGTCCGGTGATCGGCGGCAAACTCAAGAGCTTCGATGCGGCCAAGGTCGAGAAGATGCCGGGCGTGAAGAAAGTCGTGGCGATCGACGGCAATGCCGTCGTGGTCGTGGCCGATACCTACTGGAACGCGCGCACCGCGCTCGCAGCGCTTCCCACCGAGTGGGACATCGGTGATCTCGGCAAGGTCTCCAGCGAGACGATTACCCAGATGCTGACAGAGGGGCTCATCGCGCCGGAAGCCTTCGTCGGCAACAAGGTAGGCGATGCCAAGGCCGCGATCGACGGCGCCGCCAAGAAGGTCGAGGCGATCTACAGCTTCCCCTACCAGCACCACGTCACCATGGAGCCGATGAACGCCACGGCGCTCGTCACGGCCGACAAGTGCGAGGTCTGGTGCGGCACGCAGAACGGCGAGGCGGCGCTCGCCGCCGCTTCCGAGGCAGCCGGCCTGCCGATCGCCAAATGCGATGTCATAAAGCTCATGCTGGGCGGCGGCTTCGGCCGGCGCGGCCGCTCTGACTATGTCCGCCAGGCCGTCCTGGTCGCCAAGGAGATGCCGGGCACGCCGGTCAAGCTGATCTGGTCGCGCGAAGAGGACATGACGCACTGCCAGTATCATCCGATCACGATGTGCAAGCTGACCGGCGGCCTCGATGCCCAGGGCAATCTGGTCGGACTGCAGGTCCGCATTTCCGGCCAGTCGATCCTGGCCTCGCTGCTGCCGGGCAACCTGGTGAACGGCATGGATCCCGCGACGTTCCAGGGCTTGATGGCGAGCGGTGTCGAGGCGGCCTACGGCTACAACGTGCCGAACCTGCTGATCGACCACGCGATGCGCAATCCGCATATCACGCCGGGCTTCTGGCGTGGCGTGAACGTGAACCAGAACGCCGTCTACATGGAATGCTTCATGGACGAGCTGGCCCAGGCCGCCGGCCAGGATCCGCTGGCGTTCCGCATGAAGTTGCTGAAGCCCAAGTGGGCGGCGGTGCTGAAGGCTGCCGCCGACAAGGCGGGCTATGGCAAGCCGCTGCCGGCTGGCCACTTCCATGGCATCTCGCAGGTCATGGGCTACGGCAGCTACGTGGCCGGTGTCGCCGAAGTATCGGTTAGTCCCGACGGCCATCTCAAGATCCACAAGATCACGGCGGCCACCAACCCAGGACATGTCGTCAACCCGGCGCAGATCGAGCGCCAGGTCGCAGGCTCGTTCGTCTACGGCCTGTCGGCGGCGCTCTACGGCGAGATCACCGTCAAGGATGGCGCTGTCGAGCAGACCAACTTCGACAGCTACAATGTGATGCGCATGGACGAGATGCCCCGGGTCGAGACCGTGCTGGTGCCGACCAACGACTTCTGGGGTGGCGTCGGCGAGCCCACCATCGCCGTGGCCGCCCCTGCGGTCTTGAATGCGATCGCCAAGGCCACCGGCAAGCGCGTTCGCAACCTGCCGCTTATGCACCATGAGCTGAAGAAGGGCGCGTAAATGGGTCGATTGCTGTTGTCGGTGCTCGCCCTGGCATTGCTGTCAGGCGGCCCGGCGCAGGCAGCCGATGCCCCGCCCGGTGCAAGTTCGTGCACCGGTTGTCATGCACCCCTGAAGGTGACGGACTCCGTCATTCCGCGGATCGCCGGCCGCAAGGCCGCCGATATCGTGACCTTCATGCGCGAATACCGAAGCGGGGCATGGCCCTCCAGCGTGATGGGGCGCATCGCCAAGGGCTTCGACGACCAGCAGACCGAGGCGATCGCGGCCTGGTTCGCGGCCCAACCGGAGTAGGCGATGGCGACGCGTCGGACCTTCCTGAAGCTCGCCAGCCTCAAGCTCGCTGGTGCTGCCGGTCTCGCGGTCCCGTCGCTTGCCTCGGCGCAGGGCGCGGGCCGCGTCGTCGTGGTCGGCGGCGGCTTCGGCGGCGCCACCGCGGCGCGCACTCTGAAGCAGCTCGACGCCAAGCTCACCGTCACCCTGGTCGAACCCAACCCGGTCTATACCGCCTGTCCCTTCAGCAACTCGGTGCTCGCCAATCTGCGCGAGATCTCCCAACAGCAGTTCCGCTACGATGCCGTCAAGGCAGCAGGCGTCGCGGTCGCTGAAACGTCCGCGACCGCGGTCGACACCCAGGCGCGGACCGTGACCTTGGCCGACGGCACGCAGCTTCCGTACGACCGGCTGGTGCTCTCGCCCGGCATCGACTTCGATTGGGGCGCTATCCCCGGCTACGATGAGGCGGCGGCCCAGAAGATGCCGCACGCCTGGAAGGCCGGCGCCCAGACCGTGCTGCTGCGCCAGCAGCTCCAGGACATGAGGGATGGCGGCCTGGTGGTGATGTCGTCGCCGGCCAATCCGTTTCGCTGTCCGCCCGGTCCCTACGAGCGCGCCGGCCTGATCGCCTACTGGATGAGCATCTGGAAGCCGAAGTCCAAGCTTCTGCTGCTCGACTCCAAGGACACTTTCTCCAAGCAGCGTCTGTTCCAGGACGGCTGGGCCCAGCTCTATCCCGGCACGATCGAGTGGGTGCCGCTCAGCAAGGGCGGCAAGGTGACCTCGGTCGATCCGGCGACGCTGACGCTCGTCACCGAGTTCGGCAGCCACAAGGCCGATGTTGCCAATGTCATACCGCCGCAGAAGGCCGGTGCCATCGCCGCCAAAGCGGGTGTCGCTGACCGGACCGGATGGTGCCCGGTCGAGCCGGTGGCGTTCGAATCGACCCTGCAGCGCGGCATCCATGTGCTGGGCGATGCCGCCATCATGGGCGCGATGCCCAAGTCGGCGTTCGCGGCCAACGCCCAGGCGAAGGTCTGCGCCGCGGCCATCGTCGAGCTGCTGGCCGGCCGCACGCCGCAGCCGCCGCTGCTCATCAACACCTGCTACAGCCTGCTCGCCGCCGACTACGGTATCTCCATCGCCAGCGTCTACCGGCCGGACAAGGGCCTGCTCGCCGACATACCGGGGGCCGGTGGCGTGAGCCCGCTCACCGCGGTGGGTGGCTTGCGCGGCCAGGAGGCGCTCTATGCAGCGAGCTGGTTCCGCACCATCACCGCCGAGACCTTCGGCTGATGTCGCGCCCGGGCCTGCTTGCCGCCGCCTTGGCTCTCGCCGCGCCGGCCGCCGTAGCTCAGCAGATTGTCGGCGACGCCATTCCAGCCTCGCTCACCGGCCAGCCGGGCGATGCCGCCCGCGGCCGCGCGATCGTGGCCAACCGCGGCGTCGGGCTTTGTCTGCTGTGCCACTCCGGCCCGATCGCCGAGGAGCGCTTCCAGGGTGATCTGGCGCCGAGCCTTGCCGGCGCCGGGTCGCGCTGGTCGGAGGGCCAGCTGCGGCTGCGCATCGTCGACGGCGCGCGTCTCAATGCCGACACGATCATGCCGCCCTACTATCGGACCGGCGGCCTGCAACGGGTCGCCCGCAACTTCCAGGACAAGACCATCCTGTCGGCCGCGCAGGTCGAGGATGTCGTGGCCTATCTCGCGACCTTGAAGGACTGAGTGGACCACTGAATGGATCGACGTCGTTTCCTTGCCGGCACCGCCGCCATCGTCGTCCTGCCGTTCGGCCCCCCGTTCGGCACCGCCTCGGCGACGCCCGAAGCCATGGCTGCCGCCATCCGCAAGGTCGTGGGCGACACGGCGGTCCGCGAAGGACGGGTGAGCCTCGACCTGCCGCCGCTGGTCGAGAACGGCAGCACCGTGCCGCTGGTCGTGTCGGTCGAGAGTCCGATGACGGTGGACGACTACATCAAGGCGATTCACGTCTTCAACGAGAAGAACCCGCAGCCCGGCGTCTTCACCGTGCGTCTGTCGCCGCGCAACGGCCGCGCCGTCGTCGGCACGCGCATCAAGCTGGGCGATTCGCAGAAGATCGTCGCCATCGCCGAAACCTCTGGCGGGCAGTTCTGGAGCGCCAGCGCCGATGTGATCGTCACGCTTGCCGCTTGCCTCGAGGAGGCGACCTGATGTCCAACGTTCTGGTCAACGCGCCGAAGACGGCCAAGCGCGGCTCGAGCGTCGAGATCAAGGCGCTGATCCTGCATCCCATGGAGACCGGCTTCCGCCCGGGCCCGAACGGCCGGATCATCCCGCGCAACATCATCGAGCGTTTCACCGCGACATGGAACGGCACCGAGATCTTCGACATGGAGATGTCGCTGGCGATCGCCGCCAATCCATTCGTCTCCTTCTTCGCCGTGGTGAGCGAGAGCGGCACGGTCGGCCTGCGCTGGACCGGCGACGAAGGCTTCGTCGTCGAGGAGCAGATCGCCATCGCCGTCGAATGACGGCGCTGCGTCTCGGCATCGGGTTGGCGATCATTTTCGCTGCCTCCTACGCACTGGCGCAAGGCGCGGCAGACAAGCGTCGTTCGGGCACCCAGGATATGAGCGACGCGCTGCAGAAGATGCAGGAAGACGACGCGGCCAATCCCGGCATGTTGTTCGTGCAGTTGGGCGGCCAGCTGTGGGGGAAGGCAACCGGCGCGGCGGGGAAATCCTGCGCCGATTGCCATGGCGATGGGACCAGCATGAAGGGTGTCGCCGTGCGCTATCCCGCCATCCCCAAGGACGCCGACGCGCCGGTCGATCTCGAGGGCCGGATCAATCTCTGCCGCACGGCCAACCAGCAGGCCGACAGCTTTCCGCCCGAAAGCCGGGAGTTGCTGGCGCTTGCGGCCTACGTCGCGCACCAGTCGCGGGGATTGCCGATCGCGCCGCCGGACGATCCGCGCCTCGTTGCGTTCCGCGCCCGCGGGCAGGACCTCTGGAAGGCCCGCCAGGGCCAGCTCAACCTGTCCTGCGCGATCTGCCACGACGACAATGCCGGCAGGAAGCTCGCCGGCGTGGCGATCCCCGAAGCCCATCCCACCGGCTATCCGATCTACCGGCTCGAATGGCAGACGCTGGGGTCGTTGAAACGCCGACTGCGCAATTGCCTTGCCGGCATCCGTGCCGAGACCTACGCCGACGGTGCCCCCGAATACGTCATGCTCGATCTTTTCCTCATGGATCGGGCCCGGGGCATGATGCTCGAATCGCCCGGCGTAAGGCCCTAGAATGAAATCATGTCCCGTCTCAGACGCCGATCTCTGCTCGCAGCCCTGTCCGGGCTTGTGATCGTCAATGCACCGGCGGGCGCGCAGACGCCGCCGCTCAAGCTCGGCACGGCCACTGCCGGGGGCGGCTTTCCGGTCTATGGTGCGGCCTTCATCAGTGCGCTCCGGGGTGCCGACCCGACGCTCGAGATCGACGAGGTCAACACCAAGGGCAGCACCGAGAACGTGCCGCTGCTCGAGCAAGGCAAGCTCGACCTCGCGCTGGTTCAGGGCGAGGTGGCGCACGAGGTCTTCTCGGGTGCCGGCCGACCGCCGACCGCGCTCAAGGTCGTCACCGCGATGTACGCCTCGCCCGGCATGTTCGTCGTGCGGGCCGACAGCCGCTATCGCCGCATTGCCGACCTCAAGGGCCAGCCCATTGCCTGGGGTGCGCGCGGCTCCGGTCTCGTCATCCTGGGGCGCACCGTGGTTGACGGCATCGGCTTCGATCCCGAGAAGGATTTCTACTCGGTCTATCTCGATCGCGCAGGCGACGGCCCGGCGATGGTCATCGACGGCCAGGTGGCCGCCCTGTGGGGCGGCGGCGTGCGCTGGCCCGGCTTCGTCGCCATCTCCAACAGCCCGACAGGTGCCCGCTTCCTCGTGCCCGACGCCGGCGAGATCGATCGTATTCTGGCCAAGTACGGATTTTTGAGGCGGCTCACTGTGCCGGCCGGCATGTACCGCGGCCAGACCGAGCCGCTCGAGACAGTGGGTTCCTGGAGCTTCGTGCTGGCGCGACCCGGACTTGCCGACAGTGTCGGTCATCGGCTGGCTGCCGCGCTGTACAAGGTTGAGCACCTTCGCCTGCAGTCCAAGCAACTCTCGGAAACGACGGCGAAGAATACGCTGGCGGCATTGCCGCGCCCGGGCACGCTGCAGTCCGGGGTCGAGGCGTACTACAGTGAAACCGGACTGCTGAAGTAACAGGCCCCATCGCTTAGGCTTGGACTCATGCTTTCGCCTTCGGCCGCGCCTTTGGTTGTGCCGCCGGCGGTCTTTGGCCTTCGGTGTCGGCCGCGGCCTTGGCGTCGCCGCGCTTGTCGGCTTCGTCCTGCGCCCGGAGTTGAGCCCTGCGCGCTTCGATGAGACGGTTGGTCGGGGCCATCGCGAATGCCTCGGTTGGTGACGGGTCGGGCTCTCGCAGGTGGGCCCGTATGGGCTGCAAGCGTAATTCAGCGGCGCTGCGCCGTCACCGCCGGGAGACGAATATTCTCCCCCACGTCGCCGGCGGAGATTTTTCTCCTGCAGGATCAGGGCAATTCGATTGCCGGTTTCATTGCCGGTGCTGCGGGACGGCCCCTAGAGTCTGGGCATGCTCGACTTTGCCAACGATATCGTGACCCGCGCGACCCGCCTGCTTTTTGTCGACCGCCGGGAACCGGCCCTCTGGACCGTTACGGTCGATGGCCGTGTGGTGGGCACGCTCCTGTGCGAAGCGGGTGTCAGGCGCCTGGCATGGTTCAAGGGCGCCGACCCGCGGCTGGCCGCCTACGCCGGCCGGCTGGACGGCGATGTCGAGGCGCTGGCTTCGGCCCTGGCGGCCCGGTTGGGCCGGCCGGTGTGTCTGGAATCGCTGCCGACCTGAACCACCTGTTGTGATTTCGGACGACAGGTCCGACAGTGGTTTGACTGCTTCATCATGGGTGTTCGAAAAATGGATGCGATCGACCGGAAGATCGTGGTGCTGCTCCAGGAGGACGCCAGCCTGTCGCTGGCCCAGATCGCCCATCGCGTCGGGCTGTCGCAAAGCCCGTGCTGGAAGCGCATCCAGCGCCTGGAAAAGGCCGGGGTGATCCTGAAGCGCGTGGCGCTGATCTCGCCTGAATCGATCGGCGTCGGGCTCACGGTGTTCGTCTCGATCGAAACCGGAGATCATTCGTCGGCCTGGTTGGGGAAGTTCGCCCAGACCGTGACGGCCATGCCCGAGGTGATGGAGTTCCATCGCATGGCCGGCGACATCGACTACATGCTGCGTGTGGCGGTGCCCGACATGCAGGCCTACGACGGCTTCTACAAGCGCCTGATCGATACCATGCCCCTCAAGAACGTGACGTCCCGCTTTTCCATGGAGCGGGTCAAATCGACCACGGCCTATCCGCTCCCCGCCGAGTCGCGCGGTCCGGCGGTCGGCAAAAAGAAGCGATAACCGCCCGGGAGCAGCCGCACCGCGGCCGAGGGCACTTCCGGTCGGGGCACTCCGGGGTTACCGTTGGGCAACCAATTGCACCCCGGAGCGTTACCATGTCCGTGCACGCCCTCAAGCCCGCCAAAGTTGCCAACCTCGGCTCGGAAGTCTCGCCGGAGGAATGGAAGGCCCGAGTCGATCTCGCCGCCTGCTATCGCCTGATCGCGCACTACGGCATGTCCGACCTAATCGCCAATCACATCTCGATGCGGGTGCCGGGCGAACCGCATGCCTTCCTGATCAATGCCTATGGTCTGCTCTACGAAGAGATCACTGCGTCGAGCCTGCTCAAGATCGATCACGACGGCAACATCCTGGCCAAGCCCGAGTTCCCCGAGGGCCTCGAGTACGGCGTCAACCGCGCGGGCTTCGTTATCCACTCGGCGATCCATATGGCCAAGCCCGAGGTCAACTGCATCATCCATACCCACACCTACGCCGGCATGGCGGTGTCGACGCTGGAATGCGGTCTGCTGCCCAACACACAGACTTCCATGCGCTTCGCCAAGATCAGCTATCACGACTACACCGGCGTGGTGCTCGATACCGCCGAGCGCGATGCGCTGGCCAAGAGCCTGGGCGACAACAACGCGCTCATCCTGCGCAGCCATGGGCTGCTGACGACCGGCGCCACCATCCCGGAGGCATTCAACGCCATGCACCGGCTCGAGCTTTCGTGCAAAACCCAGATCGCCGCGATGTCGTGCAACACCCAGATGGTGCGCGTGCCGGAAAAAGTGGTCGAAGAGACCTATCAGAATTACCAGCCCAAGACGCGCCGGGCTTTCGGCGTGCTCGACTGGCCTGCGCTGCTGAGGAAGCTGGATCGTATCGATCCGAGCTTCCGCGACTAACTTGGATACGCCGCACAGCTCGGTACGGGCTTTTGCGGCCGTCGCCAGCGGCTATTGGACCGCGCCTGGATATCGCTTCGTCGCCTGGGTGTTGACGGGCGGCATGGTGGTGCTCGGCGTCATCAACGTCGGCATCGCGCTCTGGCTCAACATCTGGAACCGCGATTTCTTCAACGCGCTCGACAAGAAAGACACCGCGCAGCTGATGCAGTTGCTCTGGGTGCTGGCCGCCATCGTGATTTCGGCGGGCGTCGCCGTCGCCATCCAGCTCCATATCAAGCGCCGGCTCCAGATCAACTGGCGGGCGTGGCTGTCGCACATCACGTTGCTGCGCTGGCTCGATTCGGGCCGCCAATACCAGCTCGGCATGATCGCCGATGAAGTCGACAATCCCGACGGGCGCATCGCCGAGGACATCCGGGTCTCGACCGAACTCGCCGTCGAATTCGCCCAGAGCATTCTCCAGTGCGTCCTGCAGCTCGTCACGTTCCTCAGCGTGCTCTGGATCCTGTCGGGGTCGATGCATATCAAGGTCGCCGGGGTCGAATTCGACTTGCCGGGTTACATGGTCTGGGCCGCCGTGGCCTATGCCCTGATCGGCTCGGCGCTGACCTATGCGCTGGGCCGCGGCCTGATCCATGCCGGCAACGTGCGCCAGAGTCGCGAGGCCGACTTCCGGTCCGGCCTCACGAGGGCCCGCGAACATGCCGAAGGCATCGCCCTGATGCGCGGCGAGGTTGACGAGCGTGAACGTCTCCGTGGCTCGCTGTTCGACTTGCGGGCGGCCTGGAACGTGCAGACGCGCGGCCAGGGCAATCTCTCGTTGCTCACCAGTTCGCTCGCCTATCTCGCGCCCATCGTGCCGCTGATCGTCGCCCTGCCGCGCTATCTTGGCGGCGAGATCGCGCTGGGCGGCCTGATGCAGACGGCGCAGGCTTTCTCCAGCGTTCAATGGGCGCTGTCATGGCTGATCGACAATTTCCCCAAGTTCGCCGAGTGGCGCGCCTCGACCGACCGGGTTGTGCATCTGCACCTGGCGCTGACGGACCTCGAGGACGATGCCGCGGCGCCCGACGATGCGCGCATCGTCGTCCATCCGGCGAGCGAATCCGACCGCCTGATTATGCGTGAGCTGGGTGTCGCGCGCCCCGACGGCGAGATGCTGGTGGCCGAGGCCGAAGTCGAGATCCGGCGTCCCGAGAGAGTACTGATCCGCGGCCAATCGGGCAGCGGCAAGAGCACGATCATGCGGGCCGTGGCCGGCGTCTGGCCATGGGGCCGTGGCGCCATCCACCTGCCCACCGGCGCCATCACCTTCATGCCGCAGAAGCCCTATTTCCCGCTCGGCACGCTGCGCGACGTCATGCTTTATCCCGCCGCGCCGGAGGGCATTGGCGACGACGCGCTGAAGGACATGCTGCACAAGGTCGGCCTCGATCACCTGCGGGACCGGCTCGACGAGACCGAGCGCTGGGACCATATCCTGTCGGGCGGCGAACAGCAGCGCGTGGCCTTCGCGCGCGTGCTGGTCCACAAGCCTGACTGGATCTTCATGGACGAGGCGACCTCGGCGCTCGACGAGGCCGGCCAGGAGAACGTCATGAAGCTCCTGATCGAAGAACTGCCCGAGACCTCGGTTGTGAGCATCGGCCATCGCCCGGGCCTCGAAGTCTTCCACACCCGTGAGCTGACCCTGGTGCCCGGCGCCGACGGCACCGAGCTCCGCGCTCATGCCGGCAAGCGCTCGCTGGCGGAAATCTACCGCAAGATGGCCGCCGCTAGCCGCTCCGCGCCCCGCACGCCGGGCTTCTGGGCGGCCGTCAGGTCGAATTTGATCGGCCGGTAGGCGCCAAACTAAAGCACCTCGTGAAAGCCGATGGCAACGCGGTCGGGCGTGCGCGCCGCGACGCCGACGAAGGTCGTGCGCTCCAGCCATTTGAGCGACGGCTCGGCGGTTTCGAACTCGGGTGCGCTGCGGAAGTGGTAGCTCCCCACCGGCACGAGTTCGCCCTTCGACATGCGCGCGAGGATTTCCGGACTGGCCACGCGCAGGCCCTTGTTCTGCACGTAGATCAGGGCGCCCGACGCGGCCCGGATCGTGTAGCGGGCCATCACCTCGATCGTCCCGTCCAGCCGCACGATCTGCCAATCGGCGCCGCCCGGCAGGATCTCACCGCCAAGACGCGGGCCGGCCACCTCGCCACCCAGGATGTCGATGACGCGGCGATGGCCGCGCGCTGTCTGGCCGAGATCCTGGATCGGCCCGACCACGACCTTGACCGAGAAGGCGAATTTCAGGGCGGGCGAGGTGGAGATGAAGCTGTCGACGTCGCTCATGGTCAAGCCGCCTTCGGTTTGCCGAGCAGATGGTCGGAGATGATGCGCTGCTGGATCTCCGACGTGCCCTCGAAGATCTTGGTGAGACGGGCATCGCGCCAGTAACGCTCGACCGCATGCAGGGTCGTGTAGCCCGCGCCGCCGAACACCTGGAGCGCCTCGGAGGTCACGCGCTCGGCCATCTCGGAAGCGAAGAACTTCACCATTGCCGCTTCCTTGTCGCAGCGCCGCTTCTGGTCGATCTCGTCGCAGACGAAATACATGAGCTGGCGCGCCGCCTCGATCTCGGTCGCCATGCGGGCGAGGCGAAAGCGTGTGTTCTGGAACTCGCCGATCGCCTGGCCGAATTGGCGACGTTCCTGGGCATAGGCGGTGGCGTCCTCCAGCGCGCCGCGGGCGAGCCCGATGGCGCGGGCCGCGGTGTGCGCGCGGGCGCGCTCGAGGCCGGCCGAGATGTAGTAGAAGGCGCGGCCTTCTTCGCCGATCAGGGCGGAGGCGGGCAGGCGGCAATCGTCGAAGGCCAGCTCCCAGGTCTTCCAGCCGAAGTAGCCGATCTTGGGAATCGGCGCGCCCTTCACGCCCTTGGGCAACTGACCGCGGGGCTTCTCGAGCAGGAAGGACGAAAGGCCGACGTGCTTGCGCTTGGGATCGGGTGAGTCCGACGTGCGTGCCACCAGCATGATGTAGTCGGCGCCATCCGCGAACGTGCACCAGTACTTGTTGCCGTTGATCACCCAGTCGTCGCCGTCCTTCTTGGCGCGGCACGAGATGCTGCCGAGGTCCGAGCCGACGTTGGGCTCGGACATGGCGGCGGCACCCAGGAACTCGCCACGGGCGGCGCGCGGCAGGAACACCTTGCGCTGGGCCTCGGTCATGCCGCGTCCGGCACTGAGGCCGTTGCCGCGGGCGATGATGGAGGCCACGCTCATCCAGGCGCGCGCCAGTTCCTCGGTGATCAGGCAATATTCGAAGACACCGAGGCCCATGCCGCCATGTTCCTCGGGGATGACGATGCCGAAATAGCCCATGTCGGCCAGCTTCTGGATCAGCTCGGGCGGGATGTCGCCCTTCTCGGGATCGAGCCTGTTGGCGACCGGCAGCACTTCCTTCATGGCGAAGGCGCGCGCCGTCTCCTGGATCATGCGGCGCTCGTCGGTCATGTAGCCCATGGCATTTCCCTCTGCGTTGCCGCAGCATAGTATCCAAATCATGGGGCATTAGGAGACACGCATGCTGAAACTTCTGCCGGGCGCGCTCGCACTCTTTCTCTCTGCGGTTTCGGTTCAGGCGCAGGCGCAAGGACCCGATTGGCCGACCAAACCCGTCACCATCTACATGGGTTTCCCCGCCGGCTCCGGCGTCGATGTGGTGGCGCGTATCCTCCAGCCCTCGCTCGAGAAAACCCTCGGTCAGCGCCTGGTGATCGACTACAAGGCGGGCGCGGGCGGCAACGTTGCGTCCGAAGTCGTGGCCCGCGCGGCGCCCGACGGTTACACCTTTCTGCTCGGCACGGCCGCGACGCACGGCATCAATCCCGCGCTCTACACGAAGCTTTCGTTTGACGTCGAAGCGGACTTCACCCCGATCACGACGCTTGCAGACATCCCGAATGTGCTCGCGATCAATCCTTCGGTGATCGACGCCAAGGACGTGAAGGACTTCATCGCCCAGGTGAAGGCCGCCCCCGGAAAGTACAGCTACGGCTCGACCGGCAACGGCACAGGCACGCATCTCGCTTTCGCCGCCTTCGTGAGGCAAGCCGGCCTCGACATGGTGCACGTGCCCTACAAGGGCGGGCCGGATGCCACCAACTCGCTGATCAAGGGCGAGACCTGCTGCAGCTTCCCGCTCTTGCAGGCGATGCTGCCGTACGCCAAGGCGGGCAAGGTGCGGTTGCTCGGCGTGACGACGCCCAAGCGCGTCGCTGCCATGCCCGACCTGCCGACCATCGCCGAGGCGGGCCTGCCGGGCTACGAGAGCTACACCTGGTTCGGCATCTTCGGGCCGAAGAACCTGCCACCCGCCATCGCCCAGAAGATGAACGCCGCGCTCAAGACCGCGCTCGAGGATCCCGAGGTCAAAGCCAAGCTCATCGAGCTCGGCAACACGCCGCGCTATGAGACGCTCGAGCAGTTCAAGGCGACGGTGAAGGAAGGCCGTGCAAAGTGGGCCGTGGTGGTGAAGGCCGCGGGCGCCACGGTCGACTGATGAAGCGTAGCGACGATCGCATCCTCACCACGCACGTCGGCAGTCTGCCGAGGAGCGCCGAGCTCAGCGACCTGCTGATCCGTGACGAGGCGGGCGAGGCGATCGACAAGGCGTTGCTGGCGCGCAAGGGCGAAGAGGCCGTTCGTCACGTTGTCGGCAAGCAGTCCGCTGCCGGCGTCGACGTGGTGGGTGACGGCGAGCAGCCGCGCGTCGGCTTCCAGACCTATGTCGTCCAGCGCATGAAGGGCTTCGGCGGCGAGTCCCGGCGCCCATCGCCCACCGACTACGCCAACTTCCCGGCCTTTGCCGCTCAGGCGCTGCAGCGCGCACCCAAGCGCAGCAAGGTCCGTAATGCCGCCCAAGCCGTCGCCGACGTGGTCTACGACGACCTGACGGCGGCCAAGGAGGAGTGCCGCATGTTCCGCTCAGCCCTCGAAGGGCTGGCGCGGAAGCCGGTCGATGCGTTCATGACCGCGGCATCGCCCGGCATCATCGCCACGACGATGCTCAACGCGCATTACGACAGTCACGAGGCCTATGTCTTCGCGCTGGCGCGCCAAATCGCCAAGGAATACGAGCTGATCGCCCGCGACTTCGTGCTGCAGATCGATGCGCCGGATCTCGCCATGGAACGCACCGTCCTGTTCCAGGACAAGAGCGTCGCCGAGTTCCTCGCGATCGCCGAGATGCATGTCGCCGCGATCAACGAGGCGGTGGCCGGCATCCCGCGCGAGCGCATTCGCCTTCATTGCTGCTGGGGCAACTGGGAAGGACCGCATGTCGACGATATCCCGATGGGCGATATCCTGCCGGTGCTGTATCAGGCCCGGGTCGGCGCCCTCAGCATCGAGTTCGCCAATCCACGCCATCAGCACGAATATGCGGCACTCAAGAAGACCAGGTTACCGGATGCCTTTCTGCTGCTGCCGGGCGTGATCGATTCGACGACGAACTACGTCGAGCATCCCGAAGTGATTGCCAACCGCATCTGCGAGGCGGTCGATGCCGTGGGCGACCGCAGCCGCGTCATCGCCTCGAGCGATTGCGGCTTCGGCACCTTCGCCGGCGGCGAACTCGTGGCCGAAGATGTCGTCTGGGCCAAGCTCAAGAGCTGCAGCGAGGGCGCGGCCATCGCCACGCGCCGGCTGTGGGGAAGATAGAACGGGAGATTTGAGATGAAGAGGTTGTTCCTGACGATAGCGGTCGGCCTGGCCGCGACCTTTCAGTCGGGCCACGCGATGGCCGGCAAGGAGCTCGATACCGTGAAGGCGAGGGGCCAGCTCATCTGCGGCGTGGCAGTGGGCGGCATCGCCGGTTTCATGATGGTCGACAGCCAGGGCAAGTGGACCGGCATGAACGTCGATATCTGCCGTGCCGTCTCCGCCGCGATCTTCGGTGATTCCGAGAAGGTGAAGTATGTGCCGCTGTCGGGCCAGCAGCGCTTCACGGCGTTGCAGGCGGGCGCAGTCGACATGCTGTCGAACAATTCGACCTGGACGTTGACGCGCGACACCGCGCTCGGCCTCGATTTCGTGGGCATCACCTACTATGACGGTCAGGGCTTCATGGTGCCGAAGAAGCTCGGCGTGAAGAGCGCCAAGGAGCTGAACGGCGCCTCGATCTGCGTGCTGACAGGCAGCACCTCCGAGCTCAACATCGCCGACTATTTTCGCACCAACAAGATGACCTTCAAGCCGGTGCTCTTCGAGGACCCTGATCAGAGCCGCGGAGCGTTTTTTGGTGGCCGGTGCGACGCCTATTCCGGCGACCAAGCCCGGCTCTATGCCACGCGCGTCGCCAACGCGCCCAATCCCGACGACTACATCGTTCTGCCCGAGATCATCTCGAAGGAGCCGCTGGGTCCCGTGGTTCGACATGGCGACAACCAGTTCGCCGACATCGTGCGCTGGGCGCAGTACGCCATGCTCGAGGCGGAGGAAAACGGCATCACGTCGAAGAACGTCGACGAGATGCTGAAGAGCGACAATCCCGGCATCAAGCGCATCCTGGGTGTCACTCCGGGCATGGGCAAGGCGCTCGGGGTCGACGAGAAGTGGGTCTACAACATCGTCAAGCAGGTCGGTAACTACGGCGAGAGCTTCGACCGCAACGTCGGCATGGGCAGTCTGCTCAAGGTCGAGCGCGGCCAGAACGCGCTGTGGACCAAGGGCGGCCTGCAGTACGCGCCCCCGATCCGCTGAAGCGATCCGCTGAAGCTCAGCGCGGCCTCACCGGTTGGCGCAGGATCGTTTTGAGCCTGGCCGGTGCGGTCTTGCGGGATCGCCGAGATAGATCTCGTGGTGAGGGCCGGCAAAGGTGAGACCCTCTGCTGGCATGATCTCGTCGTGCAGCCGGGCGAGGATTGGTCCCTCATCGTCGTAGCTGCCGAGGTGCATGATCTGCAGCGATCGTCCTTCGCTGAGCGGCTCCAGCCTTAGGCTGGGCGGTGCATCGCCGAGCTTCTTCCCGGCCTTCGCGACGGCGGCATCGAAGAGTGGCGCGTCGATGACGTCCGGCGCCATGATCATCAGGGTCCAGCGCCAGCGGTCCTTGCGTCGGGCGGTGAAATCGGCCGGATCGTCGGCCCACCACAGCCCTTCCAACGGCGGCACGACATAGTCCTTGCCGAGGCCCTTGGCGGCGAACTTCAGGGCATAGCTCACGGCGTAGAGCCACTCGATCGCCTGCTTGTAGGCCGGTGCGGTATTGGGATCCCCGGCGCCGTCGACTTTCACGAAGGTCAAGATCGGCACGTCGACCGTCACGAACCGGTCGGTCGGCGCGCTGTAGAGCTTCGCCAGGGTCTTCTTGAAGTCGAGCTTGCTCATGAGACCGCCGATGGTCAGCCCGCGGCGTCCTCGCGGATCATCGCCGCGCCCTTCTCGCCGATCATGATGGTGGGGGCATTGGTATTACCGGTGGTGAGGGTGGGCATCACCGAGGCGTCCATGACGCGCAGTCCCTCGATGCCGCGCACGCGCAGGCGTGAATCGACCACGGCGCGCGGATCCTCGCCCATGCGACAGGTGCCGACGGGATGATAGAGCGTGTTGCCGACGCGGCGGGCATAGGCCAGCAGGTCGGCGTCGCTCTCGATGTCCGGGCCGGGCGAGGTCTCGCCCAGGCTGTGCTGGGCGAGCGCCGGCTGGGCGAAGACGCGGCGGACATGTCGCACGCCGCCCAGCAGCGCCAGCTCGTCGGTGTGGGCGGTGAGATAGTTCGGCTTGATCGCCGGCCGCGCGAAGGGGTCGGACGAGGTGGCCATGATGGTGCCGCGGCTGTCGGGCTTCACCACGCAGACCACGCAGCTCATGGCGGGCTTGTCGTCGAGCTGGCCGAATTTCAGCGTGTTGGTGCTGCCCGGCGTG
>JAQSDW010000017.1:0-7168 GCA_029946105.1 Reyranella sp.
CGATACAGTGGGCCAGCCCCTGGTGTTCGATACCGCCACGCAGACGATCGCCGGCGCCAACCAGCCCGATGCCAAGCCGCAACTCGCCGGCAAGGTCACCCTGGCTGACGGCCGCTCAGCGGTGCCGGCCTTTCATCTCGTGGCCAAGCGTTGCCTCGAGCCGCAATACGCCGCCGACGCTGTCGCGGCCGAGACCGGCATCGGCGCCGACACCATCCGGCGCATCGCCGCCGAGCTGGCGCATGCCGCCTTCGAGCAGACCGTCGTGATCGACCAGCCCTGGACCGACTGGGCCGGACGCCATCACGACAAGATGGTCGGCCGGCCGGTCGCGATGCATGCCATGCGCGGCATCTCGGCCCATTCCAACGGCTTTCACACCTGCCGCGCCATCCACGTCCTGCAGATGCTGCTGGGTGCGATCGATTCGCCGGGCAGCTTCCGCTACAAGCCGCCGTTCCCGCGGCCCACGCCGCCCGCCGTCAAGCCGACCGGCCGCGCCGCCGACATCCAGCCCGGCAAGCCGATGCCCGGGCCGCCGCTTGGCTTCCCGACGTCGCCGCAGGATCTGCTGGTCGAGGCCGACGGCACGCCGCGGCGGCTCGACAAGGCGTTTTCATGGGAGGCGCCGCTCGCCGCGCACGGCATGATGCACCAGGTTATCCGCAATGCCTGGACGGGCGATCCGCACAAGATCGATACGCTCTTTCTGTTCATGGCGAACATGAGCTGGAACTCGTCGATGAACACGGCCGGCACCATCGACATGCTGACCGACAAGGATCCGGCGACCGGCGACTACAAGATCCCGCACATCATCTATTCCGATGCTTATGCCAGCGAGATGGTGGCCTATGCCGACCTGATCCTGCCCGACACGACCTATCTCGAGCGCTGGGACTGCATCTCGCTACTCGACCGTCCGATCTGCGATGCCGACGGCGTCGCCGATTCGATTCGCCAGCCCGTGATCGCGCCCGACCGCGACGTGCGCCCGTTCCAGGACGTGTTGATCGACCTCGGCGCGCGCCTCGGCCTGCCCGGTCTCGTCAGGGAAGACGGCAGCCCGCGCTATCCCGGCGGCTATCCCGACTACCTCGTCCATCACGAGCGCAAGCCCGGCATCGGCAGCCTGGCGGGCTGGCGAGGTGCTGCCGGCGACAAGCAGGGCGTCGGCGCGGTCAACGAAGGCCAGCTCGACGCCTACCTCGCCAACCAGTGTTTTTGGCGCCATGAGATTCCGGCCGAGGCGCGCTACTTCAAGCATGCCAACCGCGCCTATCTCAAGTGGGCGGTCGGCATGGGCCTGATCGACAGGCCGGAACCCATCGTGCTGCAGCTCTACAGCGAGGTGCTGCAGAAGTTCCGCCTCGCCGCCGAAGGCCATGGCGACGTGCAGCCGCCCGACGAGCACCGTCCTCGCGTAAAAACCTACTTCGATCCGCTGCCGCTCTGGTACATGCCGTTCGAGGAGGCCGAGGTCGCGCGCGATGCCTTCCCGCTGCACGCGATCACGCAGCGGCCGATGGCGATGTATCATTCCTGGGGTTCGCAGAACGCCTGGCTGCGCCAGATCCACGGCGACAATCGCCTTCATATCCATCACGCGACGGCGGCCAAGCTCGGCATCGCCGACGGCGACTGGGTTGCGGTTACCAGCCATCACGGGCGCATAAAAGCCCAGGCCAAGCTGATGGACGGCGTCAATCCGCACACGGTCTGGACGTGGAACGCCATCGGCAAGCGCTCCGGCGCCTGGAACCTCGCGCCGAAGGCCGGCGAGTCTCAACAGGGCTTCCTGCTCAATCACGTCATCTCCGAGCTGCTGCCCGACCGGGGCGACGGGCATCGCTACGGCAACTCCGATCCGGTGACCGGCCAGGCCGCGTGGTACGACCTGCGCGTGAAGATCGAGAAGGTGGCGGCCGAAGAAGGCGTGAGCGAGCCGCAGTTCGCGACCCTGCCCACGCCACCCAATCTGCCCCAGCGTCCCGACGTGCTGCGCTATGGCGCGGGCTTTCGGGCGGCGGCCCACGGAGACGCCACCGGAGACGCCACCGGAGACGCCACCGGAGGGGCCAAGTGACAAGCCTGCCCACCGCCCCCGCGCGCAAGCGCCTGGGCCTCGTCATCGACCTCGACATCTGCGTCGGCTGTCACGCCTGCGCCGTCAACTGCAAGGAATGGAACACCGGCGGCGTCGCGGCACCGCTCACGGATCTGGCGCCCTACGGCGCCCATCCCGACGGCGTCTGGTTCAACCGCGTGCACACCTACGAAGTGGGCGAGGGCACGACCGGCCGCACCGTTCATTTCCCGCGCTCGTGCCTGCATTGCGCCGAGCCAGCGTGCGTGACGGTGTGTCCGACCGGTGCGTCCTTCAAGCGCGCCGAGGACGGCATCGTCCTGATCAACGAAGACCTCTGCATCGGCTGCAAGCTCTGCTCCTGGGCCTGTCCCTATGGCGCCCGCGAATTCGACGAAGACGCCGGCGTCATGAAGAAGTGCACGCTCTGTATCGATCGCATTTATAACGAGACCTTCGATCCCGAGGACCGCGTGCCGGCCTGCGTCGCCACTTGTCCCGCCTCGGCGCGCCATTTCGGCGATCTCGGCGATCCGAACTCCGCCGTTTCCAAGCTGGTGGCCGAACGCGAAGGTTTTAACCTGATGGAAGAGCTGGGCTATGCGCCCACCAACAAGTACCTGCCGCCGCGCCCGCGCCAGCAGACCTCGGGCTGCACCGGTGCGCCGGCCCGGCTTGCGCCCGCGGTACCGGCGGCAGCCGGGGGCCTGCTGGGATGGCTCGACCGGGTGCTGTCGGCCTGAATAAATCAATGAACAACACCCAAACTGATCCACCGGAGACGCCGTGCATCCCTCGCTGTCGGTGATTTTCTTCACCACCGCCTCGGGCGCCGGCTATGGGCTCCTGGCGCTGCTCGGTGTCCTGGCGCCGTTCGGCATGCTGCCGGCCGATCCGTTGTTCGGCCTGGTGGCCTTGGCCCTGGCGCTGGGCGCGATCACGCTGGGCCTCGTGTCCTCGGCCTTTCACCTCGGGCAGCGCCAGCGCGCCTGGCGGGCATTCTCGCAATGGCGCTCCTCGTGGCTGTCGCGCGAGGGCGTCGCTGCCGTGGCCACCTACCTGCCGGCCGGAGCCTTCGGCATCGGCTGGGTGTTCCTGGGCAGCGTCTCGAAGGCCGCGGGTCTCCTGGCGGCCCTCGGCGCCGTCGTCACGGTCTTCTGCACCTCGATGATCTACCGGTCGCTGAAGCCGGTGCCGCGCTGGCATAACCGCTGGGTCGTGCCGAACTATCTGTCGCTCGCGCTCATGAGCGGCATCCTGTGGCTGGCGCTGGTGCTGGAAATCTTCGGGCCGCGGCCGGAACTGCACAAGTTCGTGCCCATCGTCATTGCGCTCGCCGCCGTGCTGAAGCTGGGCTACTGGCGCTTCATCGACAGCGCGCCGGCCACCAGCACCGCCGGCAGCGCGACCGGCCTCGGCGCGATGGGCACGGTGCGTCTCTTCGAGGCGCCGCACACGTCCGAGAATTATCTGCTGAAGGAGATGGGTTTCAGCATCGCCCGCAAGCACGCGGCCAAGCTGCGGCGCCTCGCGATCGGGGTGGGCTTCGGCCTGCCGTTCCTGCTGTCGTTCGTTCCCTTCGTGGCCTCGGGCTGGCCCGCCATCGCCGCGGCCCTCGCCGCCGCGGTCCTGGGCACGGTCGGCATCTTCGTCGAGCGCTGGCTGTTCTTCGCCGAGGCGCAGCATTCCGTCACCCTCTATTACGGTGCGTCCGCGGTCTGAGTTTTCCGGCGGAGAAGATCGATGATCGATATTCTGAAGATCCTTGCCACCCTGGCTGCAGGCTACCTTTTGGGCAGCCTCAACACGGCTGTAATCGTGGGCAAAATATACGGCAAGGACATCACCCTCCATGGCAGCAAGAGCGCCGGGCTCACCAATACGCTGCGGGTGCTTGGAAAAACGGCCGCGGCGTTCGTTCTCGTGGGAGATATTTTGAAAGGGATCGTGGCCTGCCTTATAGGGCTGCACCTCGGCGTCTATCTCCAGTCGGGCGAGGCGACGGATTGCGTAAGCCTTTTGGCGGCCGGCGCCGGCGCGGTCCTAGGGCACAACTGGCCGGTGTATTTTGGCTTCAAGGGCGGCAAGGGCGCCCTCACGGCCGCGGCCGTGATGTTCATGATCAACTGGGTCATGGCCCTCATCAGTCTCGGCTTCTTCGTGATGATCGTGGCGTTAACCCGTTATGTTTCCCTGGGCACGATATCCGCCGCAATCATTTTTGTGGCGATTTCATTCCTGCCGGTTTTTGGAAATACCATTTATTTCCATATCTTCGCGTCCCTGATCGCGGTGGTCATTATTATCAAGCACCGGGAAAACATAAAACGGCTGCTCTCGGGAACGGAAAACAAACTTACCTTTTGATTTTCGGCTTTCTCTTCGCCGCGACCCGCCGCGCCGCGCTGAGTGCCAGCCGCGCCCATGTGACGAGTTCGTCGGGCTCGTCGAACAGCCGCTCAGGCGCGCGACAGAAGGCGAGGTCGATGGTGCTGCCCTTCTTCTCGTAGCTGAGGAGCGGGGAGGACAGGGCTTCCTCGAAGGCCGCCCGGTTGTCGTCGTCGAACCGGAGATAAAGCATGTTGTCGGCCACCACCCCGAACATCACCCCGTCGCAGAATGCGCCTGTCTTGCCGAACATGCGCCGCATCGTGACGCGGCCGAGCGGCGCCAGCTGCTCGCGCAGGAATTCGCTGAAACTGTCGCTGGCAACCATCCGTCGTCCTCCGTGTGCTCTAACGGGTCGCTTCGCAGCAAAACGGCCCCCGCAAAACATGGTATCATTGGCCGGTAGGCGGCCAAGTGATGGGAGGCATCCCCATGTCGGGAAAATCGATTGTCATCGCGATTGCCCTTGCCGGATGGTTTGTCGCCGCCCTCGTGGCATTCGTCATCGTTGCCCTGTTTGATTTTCTGGGGATTGGACTGATCGGCCTCCTGATCGCTTTTGTCGCCAGCCAACTCGAGATGGATGGAGGCGGCATCGCCGGCGGCGGTACTTATGGTGCCAGCATGATCCACCATCAACTGGAGGTGAATCGAAAGATGTCGCCCGAGCAGCGTGCCGCCAGTCGCAATGAGCAGTCCCTTGCCGCACTGTCGACACGGTTTTTCAGATATTTCGGAATTTCATTGGCGGTCATAGGGTTCGGTGGGTTCGCCTACCGTTACCTTTAGGCGTCGTGCAAGACCGCGATCAGGAGGCGCCCTTGTATACGGCTCTGGTCATCGGCGCGATTTTCATCATCGGGGTGGGCGTGCCTGTCGTTGTGTGGCTGACGAAACTGATACGGCCGCCAAAGCCGGATGAAGAATCGATCCACCGTGGGGTCGAAGAAGCGCGGAGACGAATCGACAGGTTTCCATACTAAGGTCGGGACTCATTGACCGAACCAAAAAGAAGATGGTTGCCGAGATGCAGGGATCCCTGGGGGAGAAGATCGCCGGCGGCGCCTCCGCGGACGTCCACGTCTGGGCGCCCGGTCAGGTCGTTAAGCTGTTCAAGGCAACCGTTCCGCTGGTGCTGAGCTCGCACGAGCGGCGCATGACCCGCGCCGTCTTCGCCGCCGGCGCCCCGGCGCCGGAGGTGTTCGGCGAGGTGACCCTGGAGGGGCGCGTCGGCATCGTGCTGCAGCGCTTCGACGGACCGACCCTGCTGCAGCTCTTGCGCAACGACGCCATGACGCGTGAGCAGACGGGCGCGATCCTCGCGGCCCTCTGCCTGTCCGTTCGCAACACACCCCCGCCGCCGGACCTGCTGTCCCTGCGCGACTGGGTGAATGGCTGGTTGCGGCACTCCGACGGCAGGCTTCCGAAGCATATCGCCCCTGGCATCGTAGCCCTGATGGATCGCCTGCCGCCGGGCGATGTTCTGTGCCACGGCGACCCTCACCCCGACAACGTGATCATGACGGCGGAGGGTCCGAGACTGATCGACTGGAGCGGTACGGTCCGCGCGCCGGCCGCCTATGACCTTGCTTGCACTCACATTCTCCTTTCAGAGCTCGCCCCAGAAATGGTCGACGATCCGGAGCGGCCGCGCGCGGTCAATGCGGCCATGCAGTCCGAGTACGCGCGGCTCGCCGGCATGTCCCCCGCGGCGCTCGCGGCAGCGATGGCGCCCTACCTGCCCATCATCCGCGTCCTCGTCATCCTGGGCGAGGCGGTCCCCGCCCAGCGCGAGCCGCTGCTCCAGCGCGTCGAAGCGGCGCTGCGCTCGGAGGGCCTGATCTGATCGGGCAGCCGCAGCCCTTGATTTTCGCCGAGGATTTTCGCCAAGGAGTAGTCTCACGATGACCATCACCATTACCGCCTTTGAACGCTCACCCGACGGCGGCAAGGGGCTGGCGCGCGATACGCGCGTGCGCTGGGCGCTGGAAGAAGTGGGCCAACCCTACGAAGTGCGCCTCGTGTCGTTTCGCGCGATGAAGGAACCCGCACATCTGGCGCTTCATCCTTTCGGCCAGATTCCCACCTATGAGGAAGGCGATCTCGCTTTGTTCGAAACGGGCGCGATCGTCTTCCATATCGCCCAGCACCATGCGGGACTGCTGCCAGCCCACTCCGATGGCGATGCCAATGCCCGGGCGCGCGCGATCACATGGATGTTTGCCGCTCTCAACACGGTGGAGCCGCCGATCCTCGAGCTCGTAACCGCCAGGATTTTTGAGGGCGACAAGCCCTGGGCCAAGGAGCGCGTGCCGCTGGTCGAGGCCCGTGTTCGCACCCGCCTGGAACAACTCTCCGCTCGCCTGGGCGATGCCGACTGGCTCGATGGGGCCTTTAGCGCCGGCGACCTGATGATGGCCTCGGTTCTGCTCAGGGTGAGGTCGTCGGGCCTTCTGGACGACTACCCGAACCTGGCCGCCTATCTCGCCCGCGGCGAAGCGCGGCCCGCCTACGCGAGGGCTTTCGCCGCGCAACTGGCGATCAACACCGCCCGGCAATAGCCAGATCGACGTCCCTCCGACGAAGGCAATGACCCTGAGCGTCCTAGCGCGGGACGATTTGAGGTTCGTTCGTCATCCAGACGCGCCGCTGCGATCGGGCGTTCATGGGAGCGGGGGGGGGGGGGGGGGGGGG
>JAQSDW010000017.1:7178-8117 GCA_029946105.1 Reyranella sp.
ATCTCCGCCCGAAGTGGCGCGCTCCTCCGATCAGTGCTCATCAACCGATTCAACCTGACGTCATCCCGCTCTAGGCGATGTCGCTTGCCTGGATGCGCTTCACGCCTGAATCGGTCATCTGCTTCCAGGCCGCCGCCAGCGACCCGTTGAGATCGATGCCGCGCTCCTTCAGATACCCCGCGAGGCCCGTCCGCTAAAGATACCCCCGCAATCCTTTTCGACTCGAATCCAGGACGCAATGCTACTGGATCCGCGCACGCTGCTGTGCCCTCCACTCCCACGGCGGCACGCACCGATGGCCATGCACGCCGGCCTTCTTCCCGATCGCCTCGCGTTCCTCGGGAGCATAGCGCTCGCTGGAGCGGCTGATCGACCATGCCCATCCGGCGGAGACCATCAGCGCCTGGAGGTCGTCCTGGCCCGCGTAACACTGCGCGACCGGTGAGCTGCTGCGAGCCTCCTGATCGACCTGTTTGCAGTTCACGGGCCGCCCAGCAATGAAGTCTTCCAGCGCCTTCTTCGCGAGCGGTCCGGGGTACCACTGACCGTCGTCGCAGGTCTGACCCTTCTCCGGAGCGTCGATGCCGAAGAGACGCACGAGCTGATGGGGGCCGAATTTCACGGTGTCGCCGTCGATCACCTGAAAGCGCGGCTTGGGGCAAGCTTGACGGTGTCATCGTCGGCCGATGACTGGGCAACGGCTGGGCCACAGATCACGATCAGCAACCACGCCAGCACCAGTCCGAGCTTCACTTGTCGTCCTCCTGCCGATTGAATGGCAGCAGCAGCTTACCTCAATTGCCCTCCACCGATGTCCGAATCGAACCATTCTCGCTGGCTTGCGTCGTCGCAGGGGAGCCTGAATTTCAGCCTCTTGACTATAGTCCTATCCGTCCCTATTTATCCTCTCAGAGGGATTTTGGGCCTGAAAAGGCTCTA
>JAQSDW010000018.1:0-65124 GCA_029946105.1 Reyranella sp.
CGCTACTGTATCGACGTGCTCTCCCAGATCCGCGCCGTACGCGCCGCCCTGGCCAAGGTCGAGCAGGAGACGTTGAACGACCACCTGCAGCATTGTGTAACGCATGCTTTCCATGCCGGTTCCGAGAAGGATCGGCGGAATAAGATCGACGAACTGATCCAAGTGCTGGACAATCGTCGCTCCTGACATGACGCGCGCCCGCACCCTGGTCTGGCTGATCGCCCTCGCGGCTTTCGTGGTCCCTTCTTTCGGGGCAGCGGCGGCAAGCCACGCGGCGGGGCAGTCCATGGGCCAGCCCGTGGAGCAGGGCGCACCGGCCGCTTCGGTCGACTGTCCCGATCACGCGCCGCCACCCAAGCCTTGCCCCGAGCAGGGCACGGCCAAGCATGCGGCGGGCGAATGCTGCCCATTGATGGGGGGCGTTGTCGCCGTGCTGCCGGCGGGCATTCCCGTCGCCTCGGCGCTGTCCCTGGTCCCGCCTGTGGCGGCCACGGTGCGCAGCCTCACCGGAATCTCCTTCAACCAGGATCCGCCACCTCCCCGAGTCTGAACCGTCCCCGCGGTTTCTTTTAGACACGACGATCCAGCACGCCTTTCCGGCGTGTTGACGTCGGCGCCATCGCGCGGCCAGGCAAATGCCGCGGGTCGCAGCCGAGCGGTCGTCACAAGGCTCGACCAAGGAGTTCGAACAATGATGCGGAGATCATTCTGGGCAGCCGTCGCCATGATGGCGGGCACCGTAACCATGGGCCTGAGCGGCATCGCTTACGGGCACGGCGGGCACGACGAGACCGACTATGGCAAGCCGGGCGACCCGAACAAGCCGGCGCGCATCGTGCAGGTCGTCATGCGCGAAGCCGACGGCAAGATGCTGTTTCAGCCAGACCGGGTGACGGTCCGCAAGGGCGAGCAGGTCCGCTTCCTGCTGCGCAACAACGGCGTGCTTGAGCATGAGTTTGTCGTGGGGACGCTCGTTTCCAACCTTGAGCACATGAAGGCAATGGTACAGCACCCCGACATGGCGCACGACGATCCCAACGCCCGGCGGCTCAAGCCCAAGGCGACGGCCGACATCGTCTGGCAGTTCACCAAGGCGGGAACGTTCGATTTCTCGTGCCTGATCCCCGGCCATCGCGAGGCCGGAATGTTCGGAACGATCGTCGTCGAATGAGCGCCGACGGCGCGATCGCTTTGACCGGAGCCGGCAAGACCGACTGATCGAGGAAACTTCGACCATGGCCGCCCGGTGCGCTCGGCGGTCATGGAGCCAGGGAGAACCACTCGAGATGATTCCTTCAAACCACCCACGGGGGCCGCTAATGCGCCTTCTCAGAAACTCCCGGACTGTCCTGGCTTGCCTTGCCGCCCTCTTTGCCGGCGCAGCCGAAGCCCATGAGGGACACGATCACGCGGCGCCTCCGCCGCCGGTGTCGAATACGATCGCCCCGCGCGCCGACGCTTCCTCGAACGACTTCGAGGTCGTGGCCATCGCCCGCGGCGACCGGCTTCGCCTCTATCTCGATTCATTCAAGAGCAACGAGCCGGTCAAGGACGCCGTGATCGAGGTCGATACGCCCGGTGGGACATTGACGGCGGCCACGGATCGCGAGGGCGCCTACGAGGTGTCGGCGCCCTGGCTTGCCCGGCCTGGAATCTATGATCTGGCGATCACCGTCCAGGCATCTGGCCTCGTGGACGTACTGACCGCGACGTTGACCATTGTCGCTCCGCCGTCGTCGCCGGAGACGACGCTGGGCGGCATGTGGCAGCGCATTCAGTCCTTCGCTGTCTCGAAGGGTAGCGGCCTTGGTCTCTGGGCGGTCGCCGGGCTCGCCTTCCTGGGAGGGTTCGTCGTCTCGGGCCTCCTGCGCCGCTGGCGAACGAAGGCCATCGCCGCACTAGCCGTTTTGGCCGCCTTCGCCGCGGCCCCGGACCGAGTCGAGGCGGCGGATACCCAGCCCGACGCCGCCGTGGATATCGTCATGGCCGTGCGGGACGTTGCCCAGCGGTTTCCCGACGGCGCCGTGTTCGTGCCGAAGCCCACCCAGCGGATTCTGTCGATCCGGACACTCCTCACGGATGTACAGACCTATTCCCTCACGGTCGAATTGCCGGGCCGCATCATTCCCGATCCCAACGGGTCGGGGTTCGTCCAGGCTTCCGTATCGGGCCGGCTGACTCCGCCGCCAGGAGGGTTTCCCCGGCTCGGCACGCGGGTCACCGAGGGCGACGTCCTCGCTTTCGTCCAGCCCGCGGTCGCCGCCGCCGATATCACGAGCCAGCAGCAGCAGGCCCGCGAACTCGACCAGCAGATCGCGCTGGCCGAGCGAAAGCTGGAGCGATTCCGCCAGATCCAGGGGGTGATCGCACGGGCCCAGATCGAGGACGCAGACCTCGAACTGTCCGGTCTGCGCAAACGTCGGGCAAATCTCGATCGGGCCCTGCGCGATCAGGAGAAGCTCGTGGCGCCAGTCTCAGGCGTAGTGGCCGCGGTCCAGGCCGTCGCCGGACAGATCGCGGAGCCCAATGCGATCATCTTCCAAATTGTCGATCCGTCGCGATACTGGGTCGAGGCGCTGAGCTACGAGGCCTACGCGCTCAAGGAGCAGGCGACCGGCCGGCTGGGCGATAATCGGACGGTTCCGCTGCTCTTTCGCGGCGCCGGGCTGGCCGATCGCAATCAGGCGATCCCCATTCAGTTCAGCATCGAGGGAGGCACGAGCGGTCTGCGCGCTGGCCAGCTCCTCACCGTGCTCGCTTCGACGAACGAGGAGCGGCGCGGCATCGCCGTGCCGCGGGGAAGCGTGCTGCGGGGCCCGAATGGCCAGTCGATCGTCTACGAGCACACCAACGCCGAACGGTTCGTGCCGCGCGAGGTCCGCGTCGAGCCGCTCGACGGTCAGCGCGTGCTCATCGTTTCCGGGATTGAGGCGGGCAAGCGCATCGTCACCCAGGGCGCCGAGCTGCTGAACCAGATCCGCTGAGGAGTGACGGACATGTTCACCTTCTTCGTCACCCAGTCGCTGCGCAACCGCCTGTTCGTCCTCGCGCTTGCGGCGATGCTGGTCGTCTACGGCGCCCTGACGGTCACGCACCTGCCGGTCGACGTCTTCCCGGATCTCAACAGGCCGACGGTCACGATCATGACCGAGGCGGAGGGGCTGGCGCCGCCCGAGGTCGAGCAGCTTGTCACCTATCACATCGAAACGCAGATGAACGGCCTACCGGGCGTCACGCGCGTGCGTTCCACGTCGGGCGTCGGCCTGTCCATCGTGTACGTGGAATTCGACTGGGGCACCGACATCTACCGCAATCGCCAGCAGATCGCCGAACGCCTTTCCCTGGTCCAGCCGCAGTTGCCGGCGGGCGTCGTCCCGCAGATGGGCCCGATCAACTCGATCATGGGCCAGATCGTTCTGATCGCAGTGACCGGTCCGGACACGGTCTCTGCCATGGACCTGCGCGAGATCGCCGATTTCACGGTCAGGCCACGGCTTCTGACCATTCCCGGTGTTGCACAGGTCATCCCCATCGGCGGTGAGGTGCGGCAGTACAGGGTCTCCCCGAACCCGGCCTCGATGCGCGCCTTCGGCGTCTCGTTCGAGCAGGTCGAGCGCGCGCTCGCGCAGTTCGGGGCCAATACCGGCGGTGGCTTCACCGACCAATACAGCCGCGAATTCCTGATCAGGAACGTCGGCCGCACCCGTAGCCTCGAGGATCTGGGCAGCATCGTCGTCGCAACCGTCGTCGGACAGCCGGTGGCGCTGCGTCAGATCGCGGATGTGTCTTTTGCGCCCAAGGTCAAACGCGGGGATGCGGGTTTCCAGGGGCGCTCGGCCGTCATCGTCTCGGTCGAGAAACAGCCCGGCGTCGATACGATCCGGCTGACCGCCCAGATCGAAGAGGCGATCCGCGACATCACTGCAGTCCTGCCGTCCGGAATCAGGGCCGACCAGATCCTGTTCCGGCAAGCAAGCTTCATCCAGGCATCTCTCGACAATGTCAGGATGGTCCTGATCGAGGCGAGTGTCATCGTTGCCATCATCCTGTTTGCGTTTCTGCTGAACGTCCGCACCACCGCGATTTCCCTGACGGCCATCCCGGTGTCGATCCTGATCACCGCGATCATCTTCCAGTGGATGGGACTGTCGATAAACACGATGACCCTGGGAGGGTTGGCCATCGCCATCGGCGAACTCGTCGACGATGCCGTGGTCGACGTCGAGAACATATTCCGGCGCCTGCGGGAGAACCGTGAGAACGACAGCCCCCGCAGCGTCTTCGACGTCGTCGTGTCGGCGAGCCAGGAGGTCCGCTCCGGTATCGTTTATGCAACGATGACCATCGTCCTTGTCTTCGTGCCGCTGTTCGCCCTCTCTGGCATCGAAGGCCGGCTTTTCGCTCCACTGGGTCTAGCCTACATCATATCGATCCTGGCGAGCCTCGTGGTCTCGATCACGCTGACCCCGGTGATGGCCTACTACCTGCTGCCCGGGCTGAAGCGGCTCGACACCCACGAGGGCTGGCTCGTCCGCGTCCTCAAGCGCGCCAACCACCGGTTTCTCGACTGGTCGTTCGGCCATCCGCGCGCCCTGATGGCCGGCGTGGCGATCGGGGTCGTCGCGGCCGTCGGCTTCGCCACGCAACTGCCGCGCTCGTTCCTGCCGCCCTTCAACGAAGGCACGCTGACGATCAACCTTCTGTTCAATCCGGGCATTTCGCTGGCGGAGAGCCACCGCGTCGGTCTCATCGCCGAACAGCTGACTATGGCAGTGCCGGAGGTCGAGCGCGTCGGCCGCCGCACCGGACGGGCCGAGCTCGACGAGCACGCCGAGGGTGTCCACTCCTCCGAGGTCGAGGTCGCGCTGAAGTCCGGTGGGCGGTCGAAGAACGAGATCATCTCCGACATCCGCTCGCGCCTCTCGATCCTGCCGGTTGCCACCAACATCGGGCAGCCGATCTCGCATCGCCTGGATCACATGCTTTCCGGCGTCCGCGCCCAGATTGCGCTCAAGATCTTCGGCGAGGATCTCGACGCCATCCGCTCGCTCGCGGAAGAATTTCGCGAGAAGCTGGCCGGTGTGCCCGGCATCGTCGACCTGCAGGTCGAACGGCAGGTGCGTGTCCCGCAGGTCGACGTCATCGTCGACTACCGGCGGGCAGCTCTCTACGGACTGCAGCCGGCCGCGGTGACCGAGCAGCTCGAACGTCTCTCCAATGGCCGTGTCGTTTCCCGGGTGGTGGACGGCAATCGCCGCTTCGACGTGGTCCTGCGGCTGCAACAGGAAAGGCGGACCACGCAGGGCCTGGGCGATCTCCTGATCCAGTCGCCGGTCGGCTGGATCCCCCTGCGCCGCGTCGCGGACGTCGTCGAAACCGACGGTCCCAACCAGATCCTGCGAGAGAACGGCAAGCGGCGTGTCGTGGTTCTCGCCAACACCGATGGCGGGGCCGACATGGCGGCCGTGATCGCGCAGATCCGGCGCATCGTGGCGACGTCGCCCATGCCGGTGGGGTTCTTCACGAGTCTCGAGGGTACGTTCCAGGCGCAAGAGGAATCGATGAGAACGATCGGCTTGCTCTCGATCGTGTCGCTCGCGGCGATCTTCGCGATCCTCTACAGCCGCTACCGTTCGATACTGTTCGTCGGCATCATCATGTCGAGCGTGCCGCTCGCCCTGATCGGCAGCGTCACCGCATTGTGGCTGGCGGGCCAGCCGCTTTCGGTCGCTTCGATGGTGGGCTTCATCACCCTGACCGGCATCGCGACGCGCAATGGCATCCTGAAGATCAGCCACTACATCAACCTTTCGATTCACGAGAACTTGCCGCTGGGGCGTGACCTCGTGATGCGGGGCAGTCTGGAGCGCCTCACGCCGGTTCTCATGACCGCGGTGTCGGCGGGCGTGGCGCTCGTGCCGCTGATGATCGATGCCCAGGCGCCGGGCAAGGAGATCCTCCATCCCGTCGCCATCACGATCTTCGGCGGTCTCGTCACCGCGACAATCCTGGACATGTTCCTGACACCAACGCTGTTCCTGCGATACGGCGGCAAGCCCTTGGCGCGGCTGGTCGCCGAGGCGCGAAAGCGTGCGGCGGTAGGCGACGGTGGGTCGACGCCTGCGAAGCCGATCGAGGCCTTCTGACAACCCCAAACAACGGAGAAACCCGATGAAGAGATTGCTTCTTGCTCTGTCCTTGCTGGCGATGACGGCATCGACGGTCCTCGCTCACGATCCGAGACCCGGTCCCAACGGCGGCATGAAGGTCGATGCGGGCAATCGCTACCACGCCGAGCTGGTCGCACGTGGCACGCCGGACGTTGTGTTGTTTCTCTACGACGCCGGCGACAAGCCCATCGCGTCGACCGGTTTCCGCGGCAACGCGATCCTGGTCGTCGACGGCAAGACGCAGCGCTTCGAACTGCAGCCGGCTGACGGGTCGCGCCTCGTCGGAACCGCGCCGGTCGCCGTGCCGGCGGGCGCAAAGGGCGCAGTGCAGCTCACCGCACCCGACGGTACGACGGCGCAGGCGAAATTCTGAGTGTCTGGTCGCGGCGAGGTATCGCACAACGCTTCCAGTGGAAGGGCTGTCGTTCCGAAAGGAGCGAGGGATCTTTGCGGCCACAGGAAAGATCCCTCGCTCGGCGCGGGATGACATCGCATTCGAAACGACGACGCTTCGCTTGTGCCAAGGCTACGCCAAAGGTCTCTCGTCACAAGATGTCCAGCGGGTCCATCCGGCGCGATTGAGTGTGGGACGCAAGCGGCACGGTCCCGAAGAGCATGACCATGGGCAACGGGCCCCGCGTTCACCCAAACGAGGCGCGCTTCAGTGACGCTGGTTATCGTCGCCGCGGCCGATCGGCTCGGCGGACGCCTCGTCGGCAGGCAGCTCGCCGTGCTTCATGTGGACGAGCCATGTCGCGGCTTCGAGTTGCTGGCGGAAAACCCGGAGGGGACGCTCGGCGCGCGCGGCCGAGGCAAACACCCGGGCCTGCCGGAAGGCCTCGTCCGTCGTCGCCACGATCGCCACCGGTCCGATCTTGCCGGTGAGCGCGTAGCGCTCGATGATTCGGCCCAGCGTCTTGATGTTCTCGTCGCTCAGCATGCTCGCTGAATCGACGAGGAACATCTTGGCGTAGGCCATGCCGCCTTCCAGGCTGACGCCATGGAAGTAGGCTTCGATCTCGCCGGGGCTGACGTCTCCTCGGGCTGCCGCCATCACCAGCTGATCCGGATGCGATATCGCCCAATCCAACGCCATAACGGCTCCGCGCGACGCTTTCTCGAGAGAGTATCGTATCAGGCTGACCGCAGTCTGGCTTGCTCCTCCGCAACACCAAGTTGTGACTGAAAACTGCCTTTCACCAGGGCATAGATCGCGGGAATCACCAGCAAAGTGAGCAGGGCCGAGCTCGCCATGCCGCCGATCATCGGCACGGCAATGCGCTGCATGACCTCCGAGCCGGTACCGTCGTTCCACAGGATCGGTACAAGGCCGGCCACGATGGCCGTCACCGTCATCATCTTGGGGCGGACGCGCTCGACCGCACCCTCCATGATCGCCGCATGGAGATCGGCGCGCGTGAAGGGCCGGCCCTCGGCCGTGCAACGCGCCCGCTGCGCTACTAACGCCTGATCGAGATAGATCAGCATCACCACGCCGGTTTCGGCGGCGACCCCGGCCAGGGCGATGAAGCCCACGGCCACGGCCACGCTCATGTTGAAGCCCATGAACCAGACCAGCCACAGGCCGCCGACCAGGGAGAAGGGCAGCGAGAGCATCACGATCATCGTCTCGGCCATGCGGCCGAAGTTGAGATAGAGCAGGACGAAGATCGCGAGCAGCGTGGCGGGCACGACCAGCCGGAGCCGGGCCTCGGCGCGTTCGAGATATTCGAATTGCCCGCTCCACACGGCATAGGTGCCGGGCGGAAAGACCACCTTCTCCTGGACCGCGCGGCGCGCGTCGGTGACGTAGCCGGCGAGGTCGCGGTCACGGAAATCGACGAAGACATAGACCGCAAGCTGCGCGTTCTCGGTGCGGATCGTCGTCGGGCCCTGCGTCAGGCGCACGTCAGCGAGTTGGCCAAGCGGCAGCATGCCACCCTTCATCGTCGGCACCAGGATGTCGTAGGCGATGGCGCGTGGGTCGGAGCGGAAATCGCGGGCATAGCGCACGTTCACCGAGTAACGCTCGCGGCCTTCGATCGTCGTCGTCACCGTCTCGCCGCCCAGCGCACTGGCGACTGCCTGCTGCACCTCCTCCATCATGACGCCGTATTGCGCCAGCTTGGTCCGGTCGGGCACGACGTCGAGGAAATAGCCGCCGGTCACGCGCTCGGCGTGGGCCGAGGTTGTGCCCGGCACGGCATGGATTGCCGCCTCGACCTCTCGGGCCACTTTCTCCAGTTCGCCGTAGTCGCGGCCCATCAGCTTGACCCCGACCGGCGTGCGGATGCCGGTCGCCAGCATGTCGATGCGGGCCTTGATCGGCATGGTCCAGGCGTTGGCGCTGCCGGGAAACTGCAGTGCGCGGTCCATCTCGGCGATCAGCCTGTCCACTGTCATGCCCGGCCGCCATTGCGACTTGGGCTTCAGGTTGATCACCGTCTCGAACATTTCCAACGGCGCGGGATCGGTCGCGGTGGCGGCGCGGCCCGCCTTGCCGAACACCGAGGTCACCTCGGGGAACGACTTGATGATCTTGTTCTGGGTCTGCAGCAGCTCGGCCGACTTGGTCACTGACAGGCCGGGCAGGGTGACGGGCATGTAGAAAAGCGTGCCCTCGTCGAGGCTCGGCATGAACTCGACCCCGAGCCGCATCGCCGGCCATGCGGTGGCGGCAAGGGCTGCCAGAGCAAGTCCCACGGTGAGGACGCGGGCGCGCAACACGAGCCGGATTGCCGGCCGGTAGAGCCAGATCAACGCCCGGTTCACCGGGTTGCGCCGCTCGGGCAGGATGCGGCCGCGCACGAACAGCATCATCAGGGCCGGCACCAGGGTCACCGACAGCATCGCCGAGGCGGCCATGGCGAGACTCTTGGTCCAGGCCAGGGGCTTGAAAAGCCGGCCTTCCTGGTCTTCCAGCGCGAAGATCGGCAGGAACGACACGGTGATGACCAGCAGGCTGAAGAACAGCGCTGGTCCGACCTCGATTGCGGCAGCGACGATGGCCTCGCTGCGCGAGCGACCCGGCTCCAGCCTCTCCAGGTGCTTGTGGGCGTTCTCGATCATGACGATGGCGGCGTCGACCATGGCGCCGATCGCGATCGCAATGCCGCCCAGGCTCATGATGTTGGAGCCGATGCCCAGCAGGTGCATGGCGATGAACGCCATCAGCACGCCGACGGGAAGGGTGACGATGGCAACCAGGGCGGAGCGCACGTGCAGCAGGAAGATCATGCACACCGCGGCCACCACCAGGCATTCCTCGATCAGGGTCGATTTCAACGTTTCGATGGCGCGCCGGATCAGCTCCGACCGGTCGTAGACCGTCTCGATCCGCACGCCCTCCGGCAGGCCGCCGGCGATCTCGCGCAGCTTCGCCTTCACGCCGTCGATCACGTCGAGTGCGTTCTGGCCGAAGCGCTGCAGGGCGATGCCGCCCACCGCCTCGCCCTCGCCGTCGAGCTCGGTCAGGCCCCGCCGTTCGTCGGGCCCCAGTTCGATCCGCGCCACGTCGCGCATCAGCACGGGCACCGGCCCATCGGCCTTGAGCACGATCTGCTCGAGATCGGCAGTCCCGGTGAGGTAGCCGCGGCCCCGCACCATGAACTCGGCCTCGGCCATCTCGACCACCCGGCCGCCGGTCTCCCGGTTGGAGGCGCGGATTGCCTCGACGACGCGCGACAGGGCAATGCCGTAGCTCCGGAGCTTCACCGGATCGACCACGACGTTGTATTGCCGCACGAAGCCGCCGACGCTTGCCACCTCGGCGACGCCGGGCGCCTTGGCGAGGCCGAAGCGGATGTACCAGTCCTGCAGCGAACGCAGCTCGGCCAGCGTCCGGTTCGCGCCCAGCACGGCGTACTGATAGACCCAGCCCACACCGGTCGCGTCGGGTCCCAGGGTCGGCTTCACATTGGCCGGCAGCTTCTGCGCGCCGGAGTTCAGATATTCCAGGACGCGGCTACGCGCCCAGTAGATGTCGGTGCCGTCCTCGAAGATGACGTAGACGAACGACACGCCGAAGAAGGAGAAGCCGCGCACTGCCCGGCTCCTGGGCACCGCGAGCATCGCGGTGGTCAGCGGATAGGTCACCTGGTCTTCGACGACCTGCGGCGCCTGGCCCGGCATCTCGGTATAGACGATGACCTGGGTGTCGGAGAGATCGGGAATGGCATCGAGCGACAGCCGTCCGACGGCGAACAGTCCGCTGCCGACCAGTGCCGCCGTGGCGATCAGGATCAGCAGCACATTGCGCGCCGACCAGCGGATCAGGCCGGCGATCACTTGGTTTCTCCCTTGTTCTGATCGTGGCCGAACGCCGCAAGTGCTGCGCGGATGTTGCTCTCGGCGTCGATCAGGAAGGTGGCCTGCGTCACGACGCGCTCGCCGGGACGGAGGCCGTCGAGCACCTGTACCCAACCCGGTACGCGGGCGCCGAGCTTGACCGGCCGCGGCTCGTAGCGGCCCTGGCCGCGCTCCACGAGCACGACCTGGCGCCGGCCGCTGTCGATCACCGCCGATTCAGGCACGGCGAGCCGGCTGCCGTCGAGCGGTGTGGTGATCTCGACGGTGGCCGTCATGTCGGCGCGCAGCCGGCCGTCGGAGTTGGCGACTTCGATGCGCAAGCGCGCCGTGCGGCTTTCCTTGCCGAGTCCGGGATAGATGAACGTCACCTTTCCCTCGAAGGGCCGGCCGGGCCAGGCGTTCACGGTGACGCGCGCCGTATCGCCGATCTTCACGAAGGCGAGATCCTGTTCGTAGACCTCGGCCAACACCCACATGTTCGTGGTGTCGACGATGCGGAACAGCACGTCGCCCGGTTGGAAGTGCATGCCTTCGATGGCGATCTTGTCGACAACCGTTCCGGCGACCGGCGAGGGAATGCTGACGGTGCGCGAGGGCGGGTCGCCGCGGCGCAACTTCTGGAGGGCTGCTTCGGGATAGGCGAGGTAGCGCAACTTGTCGGTCGCGTCGGCGCTGCGGCCGGCCACCCGCCATTGCTGCTGCAGGACGTTCAGCTCGGGGCTGTAGGCGTCGAACAGTTCCTGGCCGACCGTGACGGCGTCGCCGGTCGCATTGACGGCAAGCTTCTCGATCCAGCCGCTGAACTTGGGCGCCACCACGTACTGGCGGCGTTCGTCGTACTGCACGGTGGCGAAGGCGCGGATGCTGCGGCTGAGCGCACGTTCCTGCACTTCCTCGCTGCGCACGCCCAGGAGTTGCACTTTATCGAGGCTGATCTTGACCGTGCCGGGCCCATCGCCGGTCTCGTCTTCGCAGACCGCGATGTAGTCCATGTTCATCGAATCCTTCTTGGGCACCGGCGAAGTGTCGGGCGTGCCCATCGGATTGCGGTAGTATTTGACCTTGCCGCCGGCACAGGCCTGATCGGCATGCGCGCCAGCGCCGATGCCAACGCCGGTGCCGGAGATGGCAATGACGGCCAAGAGAGCGGCGCCGGCGATGCCGGGCCACGATTTTGCAACGAACTTCATGAATCCCTCCGCGATGCCGGCGCACCGCGCGGAGTAATCTCCGCGCCTCTTGCGCGCCGGTTCAAGCTGACCGACGAAGGGTCAGGCGCGCGGAGGGAAGGGGTCGGGGGGTGGTGTCAGGCCGCTGAGGACGGTGAGGCGCGTTGGCCAAACCGTCATGCCGATATCGATCAGCGGCAGGACGAAGGAGGCGACGCCCAGCGTCGGCGGCGCGGCCACACAGGCCAGTACGCAGCCGGCAGCCGCCGGCTGGCACGGGGCGCCATCGCAGTCCGGGCAGTGGCTGCAGGGCTCCGACGCCGCTGTCTGCGCGGGCGCGGCCTTGGAGGTCGACGTCGACGCAAGCGCAACCGCGGGCAGGCCTGCCGCCAGAATGGCGAGGCAGCTCAGGAAGCCGGCGAGGAGACGTAGACGCATCATCGACCCGATATTGCACCCGGCCGGGTCGCGGGCCAATCAACAGATTGTCACTTCCCTACAAAGCGCAGGTGCGGAAACCGGCCAGAACGTCGTTGCGGTCGGGCGTGAAGAAATTGCGATATCCAGGCCGGGCGATGCGCGCGCTGGTCGCCCAGCACCCGCCGCGCAGGACCTTGCGCGTGCCGAACCACGGCTCGGAATAGTCCTTGTAGGGATCGGCGGCGAAGCCCGCGAAGGGCAGGAAGTCGGACGCGGTCCATTCCCACACATTGCCGATCATCTGACGGCAGCCGAACGCGCTGTCGCCGTCGGCACAGGCGGCGACATCGACCGGCCCATCGAAGGCATAGTCGAGATTGGCGCGCACGGGCGTGGGGGGCGCATCGCCCCATGGCCAACGGCGGCAGGCGTCGGACAGACGCGTGGCGCCAGCCGCCGGCTCGCCGATGGCGGCCGCTTCCCATTCGGCTTCGTTCGGCAAACGCCGGCCGGCCCATCGGCACCACGCCTCGGCCTCGAACCAGGTGACGAACACGACCGGCTGATGTGGCGCCAGCTCCTCGACGGTGCGGTAGCGCCGGACGCGCCACGCGCCGTCACGCTTGGGCTGCCAGTAGACGGGGCGCTCGGCCTTGCGGCTCTTTCGCCATGCCCAGCCTGCATCGCTCCAGAATTCCCGGATGCCATAGCCGCCGGCCTCGATGAAGGCCGCGAACTCGGCATTGGTCACCGGTGCGCGGGCGATGCGGAAGGGCGCCAGCACCGTCTCGTGCGCCCATTTCTCGTTGTCGAAGACGAAGCCGTCGGCCGCGCTCGATCCCAGCCGCCACGGTCCACCCGGCAGGGCAGCGTCTCCCGGCAAGGCGCCTTCATCGGGTCGCCCGGCACCAAGTGCGGCAGGGCTGCCGAGCCCGCTGGGCGGTGCGTAAGAAAGGGTCTGGCGCGAATAGGTGAGCGCCTCGACATGCATGTCCTCATGACGGATCGCGAGTTCGTAGAAATAGCGCGCGCCATCGTCGATCGTGCCGCCGAGCAAATCCTCCTGACGCGCCAGCACGTCGGCCAGGTAGCCGAAGGTGCCGGCACGGTCCGGCAGATCGAGCCGCCAGCGCGTGGCGTGCGCCACCGCGCTCGAATCCCACAGCCGGTCGCCGCGTTCGATCAGAGGGTCGCGGCCATGGGTATGGCGCAGTGTCCAGTATTCGTGGAACCAGCCGACGTGGCCGATCTCCCAGAGCACGGGATTGACGATGTCGATCTGCGGCCCCATCAATTCCGACGATGACAGTTCTTCCGTCAAGCGCCGGGTGCGATGACGGACTTCGCGCAGTTGCGCCACCAGTTCGACCGCGGTCGCTCCGCTGGTCGGCCGTTGCTCATGGGTGTGGTCCATGAGGATCGTCCTTATCACACCCACGGGTCCCACTTCACGCACCGGCAACCGCGTGGCCGCCTCGCGCTGGGCGCGTATCCTGCGCCGCCTCGGCCATCGCGTGCGCATTGCGGCGGAGTATGACGGCCGGCCGGCCGATCTGATGGTGGCCGTTCATGCCTGGCGGAGCGCTGCCGCCATCGAGCGGTTCAAGGCTGAATTTCCCGAACGTCCGGTGATCCTGCAACTCAGCGGAACCGACATCTATCACTACATCGACAGCGACCCGGTACCGACGCTTCGTTCGATGGAACTGGCCGACCGGCTGGTGGCGCTGAACGATCTTGCGCGGCGCATCGTGCCCAGGCGGTTCCGGTCGCGCCTCAGCGTCATCCACCAGTCGGCGGCCCGTTTGCCCCATCCGCGACGGCCCAGCGCGCGCGCCGTGATCGTCTCGGTGATCGGCCATCTGCGCGACGTAAAGGATCCGCTGCGCGCGGCCGAGGCGGCACGCCTGCTGCCGGCCGAAAGCCGCGTGCGGATCGAACAGGCGGGCCGTGCCTATACGCCTGAATGGGCGGCCCGCGCGGAGGCCGAGATGAAGGCCAACCCGCGCTACTTTTGGCGCGGTGACGTGCCGGGTGCGGCCGTCCGCCGGCTGCTGGCGCGCAGCCACGCCATGGTGATCTCGTCGCTGAGCGAGGGCGGCGCCAACGTGATTTCCGAGGCCGCCGCCGCCGCCGTGCCGGTGTTGGCCTCGCGCATCGACGGCAATGTCGGGCTGCTCGGCGCCGACTATCCCGGCTACTTTCCGGTCGGCGACACCGAAGCGCTCGCCCGCCTGCTACGGAAACTCGAGGATGAGCCGCGCTTTGTCGCGCGGTTGAGCAAGGCGCTCGCACGGCGCGCGCCGCTGTTCCGGCCCGCCCGCGAGAGCGCCGCGTGGCGGCGTCTGCTCGCCTGCCTGCGCTCCTAGGGCGAGTTGCCGGCGCCCACCGTACCGACCGGCAGGCCCGCCGCTTTCCATTCCGGAAAACCGTCCTCCAATCGCCTGATGTCGTAGCCCTTGGCGCGCAGCGCGGCGACCGCCTCGAACGACAGCACGCAGTAGGGACCGCGGCAGTAGGCCACGATCTGCGTGTCCTTCGGCAATTCGGCGAGACGCCGCTCCAGATCGGCAAAAGGAATGTTGAGCGCGCCCGGCAGGTGGCCGAGCGCGAACTCGTCTTCGGGGCGCACGTCGAGCAGCACTGCGCTGCCGTCGTCGAGCCGTTTTACAAGGGCTTCGCGCGAAACCGGTTCCAGTGAGTCGAGCCGGTTGAAGTAGTCCGAGACGATGCCGCGCACTTCGGCACGGCTGTGCTCGGCATAGCGCCTGAGCGCGCCCAGCAGCTCGATCACTGGCCCGTCGCCCAGCCGGTAGAGCATCCGCTTGCCGTCGCGGCGCGAGCGTACGAAACCCACCCGCCTCAGCACTTGAAGGTGCTGCGAGGCATTGGCCAGCGAGAGGCCGGTGAGCTGGGCCAAACGCTCGACCGAGCGCTCGCCCTGGGCCGCATGTTCCAGCAATTCCAGGCGATTTCCCTGGCCCAGCACGCGGGCCAGCTCGGCGAACTGCTGGAAAATCTCGGACTTGGCGTTTGTCATTCAATCAATAACTTGACTGATTGAATGAATCGCGTCAAGTCACCAAGCTTCATTGTGAGGTGCCCCCATGGCCGGTCGCTTCCGGTTCGGCTCGATGCACCGGCAGGTCTTGCTGCTGGCGACTGCGCAGGCCCTGTTTCAAACGACCTCTGTCCTTGTAATGACCGTCGGTGGCTTGGCCGGCAGCCTGATCGCGTCGTCGCCGCAGCTGGCGACCGCGCCGATTGCGGCGATGTTCCTCGGCACGGCGGTCGCGACTTTTCCGGCGTCGCTCTGGATGGCGAAGGTCGGACGCCGTCGCGGCTTCGTCGCCGGCGCCTTGCTCGGCGCGACCGGCGGCCTGGCGGCCGCGGCGGGCCTGTGGCTCGGTTCGCTGACGTTACTCGCCGTCGGCACCTTCCTCGTCGGCACCTACCAGGCGTTCGCCCAGTTCTATCGCTTCGCTGCCAGCGAAGTTGCCAGCGACTCGTTCCGGGCGCGTGCGATCTCGCTCGTGCTCGCGGGCGGCATCGTGGCCGCGCTGGCCGGGCCACTGCTCGGCCGGCTCGGCGGTCCGCTGTTCGCGTCCGAGTATGTCGGCTCGTTCCTCCTGCTCGCGATCGTCTCCCTGCTGGCGGCCGGCCTGTTGCTCGGCCTGCGCGTCCCGGCGCCGAAAGCGGAGACCGGTACCGCCGCCGTGGTCCGACCGTGGGGCATCATCGTTTCGCAGCCAGCCTATCTCGTGGCGCTGTTCGGCGCGGCGACCGGCTACGGCGTCATGATCCTCGCCATGACGGCGACGCCGATCGCGATGCTCCATCACGATCACGGTCTCGCCGCCGCGACGACGGTCATCCAGCTCCACGTGCTGGGCATGTTCCTGCCGTCCTTCTTCACCGGTTCGCTGATCGCCCGCTTCGGCGTACTGCCCGTCATGCTGGCCGGCGTTGCCCTGATGGCCGGCCACGTCCTCATGACGCTGACAGGAATGGCATTCGAATCGTTCGCCGGCGCACTGGTGATGCTCGGTGTCGGCTGGAACTTCCTCTACATCGGCGGCACGACCCTGCTGACGACGACCTATTCCGCCGCCGAGAAGGGCCGCGCCCAGGCGACCAACGACATGAGTATCTTTGCCGTCGGCCTCGTCTGTTCGCTGGGCGCCGCGGCGCTCCTGCAGGGGTTCGGCTGGCAGGCGCTCAATCTCCTGCTGCTGCCATGGCTCGCCGTGGCGGCGCTGGCGCTGCTGTGGTTGGGCTACCGCCGGCGCCGGACCGCCACCCCGGCGCTCGCCGGCTGAGACATGTCGAACGAGCCTGTCGTCCGCTTCGGCTTTTTCCTCGGCGTCTTCGTCGTCGTCGCGGCCTGGGAGACGCTGGCGCCTCGCCGCGCACGGCAGCTACCGCGCTGGGCGCGCTGGCCGGCCAACCTCGGCATCGTCGCCCTCGACACGGCTCTGGTGCGCGTGCTGCTGCCGACCACGGCCGTGGCCTTTGCACTTGCGGGCGAGCAGCGCGGTTGGGGGTTGCTAAACAACGCGGATCTGCCGCATTGGCTGGCCGTCGTTTTGGCCGTCCTCGCCCTCGACCTCGCGATCTACCTGCAGCATGTGCTGTTCCACGTCGTCCCGGTGTTGTGGCGACTGCACCGGATGCATCACGCCGATCTCGATATCGACGTCACGACCGGCGCCCGCTTCCATCCAATCGAGATCGCCGCGTCGATGGTCCTCAAGCTCGCCGCCATCGCGGCACTGGGCGCACCGGCCGAGGCCGTGCTGGCCTTCGAGATTCTTCTCAATGCGACCGCGATGTTCAATCACGCCAACCTCCGACTGCCGGCGGGCCTCGATCGCGGGCTGAGATGGATCGTCGTTACGCCGGACATGCATCGTGTCCATCACTCGATCGTGCCGCGCGAAACCAACAGCAACTTCGGCTTCAACGCACCGTGGTGGGATCGCTTGTTCGGCACCTATCGCGCGCAGCCGGCAGCCGGCCATGAAGCCATGACGATCGGAATCGAACAATTCCGGGCACCCGGCGAGCAGCGGCTCGATCGCATGCTGACCCAGCCCTTCCGAGACGATACGGCGGCAAGTCTTTCCGCCAGTCTCGCCGCCAGGGGACCGGATGCGAAGGAGCGGTGACATGGAGAGGCGATCCACGACGGATTGGCGCTGGGCATTTCCCAAATCTGGCATCGCATTGGGGGTTGATCCGGCACGCGGCTTCGTGCGTTCTGCCTGAATGCCGGTCCTGGAGATTCGGCCTGGTGAAATTCCGGAGAGATCAGCGGTGAACCTTTCAGCCGTCCTCCTTGCCATCGGCTCGGCCGTCCTGTTTGGCCTTGCCGCGCCCGTGGCGAAATTCCTGCTCGAAACCTCCGACCCCTGGATGCTCGCCGGCATCCTCTATTGTGGGGCGGGGCTCGGCTTGTTCGGGGTGCATGTCGTACTGCGGGGAATCGGCTCGTTGGCGGAGGCCCGGCTCACGCGCCGGGAACTGCCCTGGCTCGCGGCCGCCGTGATGTGCGGCGGCGTGCTGGGTCCCGGCCTTCTGCTTCTGGGCCTGGCGCGGGTCAGCGCCTCGGCCGCGTCGCTGCTCCTCACCCTCGAAGGGGTGCTGACGGCTCTCCTGGCGTGGTTCGTGTTCAAGGAGAATTTCGATCGCCGCATCGCGCTCGGAATGCTGAGCATCGTCGCGGGCGCGACCGTGCTCAACTGGCCGTCGGAGGCGACGGCGGATGATTTCATCGGGCCGGCTGCCATCGTCGGCGCCTGTTTTGCCTGGGCGCTCGACAACAACCTCACGCGCAAGGTCTCGCTTTCCGACCCTGTCCAGATCGCCATGATCAAAGGGCTCGTGGCCGGGCCGGTAAGCCTCGGCATCGGCCATCTGTCGGGCAGTGTCCTGCCGCCGCTTTCCACGATCGGCCTCGGGGCCGCGACGGGGTTTCTCGGCTATGGCGTCAGTCTGGTGCTGTTCGTGCTCGCGCTGCGCCACCTCGGAACGGCCCGAACCGGCGCCTATTATTCGATCGCGCCCTTCGTGGGTGCGGTCGTGTCGGTCTCCTTGTTCAGCGAGCCCGTCACATTTCAGCTGGTCTCGGCCGGCGCCTTGATGGCTTTCGGGGTCTGGCTGCATCTCAGCGAACGCCATGAGCATATCCACGAGCACACCGAATTTGCCCACGAACATCGTCATGTACACGATGAGCATCATGACCATTCGCATGACGAGCCCGTCGACGCGGGCCGGGCGCATAGTCATTGGCATGCGCATACACCGCTCCGGCACGCTCATCCGCATACGCCGGACAGCCATCATCGACACTCGCATTGATGTTGATTTGGCCGCGTTGAGAGATCGCCAACCACCCATTGCGCTGCCAGACCGACGGTGCTGGCACAATGCCAGCAAACAGAAAGCAGCCAACAAAATTTGCCAGGTTCAGCAGGTTCTGGCATGATTTTCATATAGGCTGGTGCAGGACTGCGCCGGCCTTTTCCATGTCTGGAAACCTACATTCGGCAAGACCGACCCGCCGCCGGCGGGACAACCCCGTTTGGGGGCAAGGTGTAGCCGCCACGGATCCTCACCCGTGGACACAGTCCCAACAACAACCCCGTCTCAACCGTGCGCCAGATAACGCCGCCGGAACAGACACTTGACGATGCCTGACGCACAGGAACGTCGGGGCGTGTGCAGGTCGAACCGCCGGAGAAGGGCGGAAAAGCTTATGGAATCGGGCTTTTGGACAGGCCGCGCACAGGTTCTGCACAACATTTGTCTCATTCAGATGTGCGCCTGTGCGGGCGTAAAACCTTGAACGGATTGGCTTTCCGACGTGCGGAGAGCCCGGTTTACGCGACCCGTTCGCCGAAGCGCTTTTAATGCGCCATCAGCACGGGCGCGGTCATGCTGCCGAGCAGGGTGCGGCTGGCGCCGCCCAGCACCATCTCGCGCAGCCGCGAGTGGCCGTAGAGGCCCATGACGATCAGGTCGACGGCGTGATCGGCGGCGCGCGACAGGATCGTGGCACCGACGTCGTCGTTGGCTGCCGTGTCGCGCTGGACCGTGACCTTCACGCCGTGGCGCGCAAGCCAGGCCGCGGCGTCGGCCCCCGGCTCGGCGCCATGGCCGTCGGGTGTGGACTTCGCGTCGATCACCAGGACGATCACCTTGGTGGCGCTCTTCAGGAAGGGCAGGGCTTCGGACGCGGCGTGCGCGGCCTCGCGGCTCGCGTTCCAGCACAGCAGGACCGTCTTGCCGGGCGCCGAGGTGACGCCGATGTGCGGCACGACGAGGACCGGCCGACCGCTGGTGAGGGCCACGGCCTCGGGCAGGTCGGTGGGCGTGGGCAGGCTGCTGTCGGGATCGGTCTGGCCGAGCACGAGGAGGTCGGCATAGCGGGCCTGCACGGCCAACTCGCTGTCGACGAAGCCGTCGACGACGCGCCAGTCGGTCGAGAGGTGCCGGCCCTTGGCAGCCTTCTCGAAGGCGGCCAGGGCGGTGGCCTGGTCGGCCTTCACGCTCGCATCGTAGGACTTGAAGAAATCGTCCATCGGAAAGCCGCCGTCGAAGAAGACCGGTGTCTGGAAGGGCGGGCGGGCGTGGAAGCCGACGAGGTGCGCGCCGTGCTGCTGCGCCAGTTCCGCGGCGACGCCCAGCCGGTGGGCCACGTTCTTGGCGGCATCGCAATGAACCAGAATGGTCTTGTAGGCCATGGCTACCTCCTGAGGATCGTTGTCGAAGACATGTCACGCCGATCTGTCGATGACCTTACTCGGCCCCGGCCGGCCGGCAGGCCGCCTCGATCAGGTCGTAGTCACGGCGGCGCGGACGTCGACCACCTTGAAGGGGCGTGTCCCGCCGTCGTGCTCGGTCACCGAGACGTATTCGCCCTGGCGGAAGACATGCTTGTCGAAGCGGAAGATCGGCTCGTCGTCGTCATCGCCGGGGGCATAGGAAAACGCCCACTTGCCGTCGCGGCGATGGATGAGCCTTCCGTGTTCCTCCTCGGCGCCGGCCCAGAAGCGGCGGACGGTGCAGGCGTCCCGGGCCTTGGACCAGTCGGCGGCGACCAGATGGCCGCCGGTATCGAGCGGCGCCACGAACTCGTATCCGTGCCGGTTGCTGCCGTCGGGATGGTCCGGTGTGCGGGCCAGTTCCAGTCGAATACGCTTGAGGGACATGTATTACCTCCAAGGCTTAACAATGGCGGCGCCATCGTAGTCGCGCTTTGACCCGGATCAAACGTCCGGGCACCCCTGAAGGTGCCGCCCAAGCGGCCTTTATTGCGGTTCGATCCTGGCGATCTTGACGTATTCGGCCCATTTGGCGCGCTCGTCGCGGTCCTGCTGGGCACACTGCGCGAGCGTCAGCGCCCGGACCGTGAGGGCGAATTCGTCGGTCAGGCGCTTGTTGATCTCGGGCGCGGTGAGCGCCTCGTTGATCAGTGTGTTCAGCCGCTCCTGGATCGGCTGTGGCGTGGCCTTGGGCACGGCGATGGCGAGGAAGCCAGTGCTGGTGAAACCGGGAAAGGACTCGGCCAGGGTCGGCAGGTCGGGATAGAGCGGGCTGCGCGCCGGCAGGGTGAGGGCGAGCGGTCGCGCCTTGTTGGCCACGACCTGGCCGCGGCCGGCGGTGAGGTCGACGAACATGAACTGGATGGCGCCCGAATAGAGGTCGGTCCAGGCGTTGCCGATCGCCTTGTAGGCCACGCCCTGCCATTCGACATCGGCGCGCTTGCCCAGTACCTCGGCCGGCACCTGCGAGCTCGCATTGAAATAGCCGAAGTTCAGTTTGCCCGGGTTGCCGCGGGCATAGATCAGCAGGTCGGTCAGCGTCTTGTGCGGGCTGTCGGCCGGCACGACGAGGAAGGCGCCGCTCGAGCCGATGATGCCGACGACGGTGAAGTCCTTCTCCGGGTCGTAGCCCGGGTTCTTGTACATGTGGATGTTGGCGGCGTTGGTCGAGGTCGTGGCCAGCATCAGCGTGTAGCCGTCGGGCGCCGCCGCCTTCACCGAGAGCGCGCCCACGATGCCGTTGGCGCCGGGCTTGTTCTCGACGATGAAGGGCTGGCCGGTCTTGTCCTCGATGTACTTGCCGACCAGGCGGGCGGTGATGTCGCCCGAGCCGCCTGGCGCGAAGGGCACGATGATGCGGATCGCCTTTGTCGGGAAGGTTTCGGTCTGCGCGAGGGCGAGCGCCGGCGCAGCGAAGGTGGCCAGGGCGGGGACAGCCAGAAGACGGCGGCGAGACAGCGACATGCGGAATGTGTTCATGGCGGCGGACTCTAGCGCATATGCAGCGCATGGACAGCGCGCTGCCTGCAGCCCTACCTTGCAGTCATGGCAACATCAGGTCGGCCGCCGCTCGACGGCATTCGCGTCATCGATTTCTCCCGCGTGATCGCGGGGCCCATGTGCACCCAGATGCTCTCCGATATGGGCGCCGAGGTGATCAAGATCGAAAACCCCGACGGCGGCGATGACACGCGCAAGGGCGCCGGCCCGCGCGCTGGCGGCGAGCAGGGCGAGAGCCACTTTTTCATGACCTACAACAGGGGCAAGAAGAGCGTCGCCCTCGATTTCACCAAGCCCGATGGCCAGGCGATCGTGCACAAGTTGCTCGAAAAGGCCGACGTCATGCTGGAGAATTTCCGGCCGGGCGTGCTCAAGAAGTACGGCCTCGACTACGCCAGCCTGTCGAAGAAATACCCGAAGCTGATCTACCTCTCGATCTCGGCCTATGGCCAGACTGGGCCCTTGTCGGACCGGCCGGGCTACGATCCGGTGCTGCAGGCCGAGTCGGGCATGATGAGCGTCAATGGCGAGGCCAACGGCGAGGGCCTGCGCCATGCCATCGCCATCGTCGACACCATGACGGCGATCCATTCGGCGGCGGCGGTCAATGCCGCCCTCTATGCCCGCCGCGATACCGGCAAGGGCCAGCAGATCGACCTCGCGCTCTACGACACGGCCCTGGTCTCGCTGGGCAACCTCGGCTCGTACTACCTGATAGGCGGCGACCAGCCCAAGCGGGCCGGCAACGGCCATTTCGCCTCGGCGCCCAACAGCTCGTTCGATACCTCGAACGGCAAGATCTACATGGCCGTCGCCAACCAGAAGCTGTTCGTCGACACCTGCAAGGCGATGGGCCATCCCGAATGGGCGACTGATCCGCGCTTTTCGACCATCGCCCAGCGCGTCGCCAACAAGCCCGAGCTGACGCGCCTGATGGAAGAGGTGCTGGTGACCGACACCAAGGAGAAGTGGACGCAGAAGCTGCGCCATCTGCCGGCCGGGCCGATCCGCACCATGAAGGAAGCGCTCGACGAGCCCGAGGTGAAGCGCCGCGGCATGCTCAAGACTTATAAGCACACCAGGGTCGGCGACGTGCCGTTGATCGGCTCGAACTACCACTTCTCCGACACGCCGGTCGACGACACGCGCCCGCCGCCGTCGCTGGGCGAGCACACCGACCAGGTGTTGCGTGAAGTGGCCGGCGTGAGCGACGCCGATCTGGCGGCGCTGCGCGGGAAAAAGATTATTGGCTGATCCAGCGACGTAGAATCGCGTTGGTCTCCTCGGGCTTCTCCATCGAGATGAGATGCCCGCACGCCTCGATCACGATCAGCTCGCTGCCCTTGATCGCGGCGGTCATTTCTTCCGACAGGAACAGGGGTGTGGCGGTGTCGTCGCGGCCGCACACCACGATGGTCGGGCATTTTATCTTCGGCAGGTCGGGCCGCCGATCGGCGCGGACCGCTGCCAGCTCTTCCTGGCGCTTATAAATCTCGACGCCGATCTCGCCGCACATCGTCATCACCTCGTCGACCAGCGCCTTGTCGGGCAGTCGGTAGGCCGGGATGAAGCGCGACATTTGTAGGCCCAGGACCAGCTCGAAGTGGCCTTCCTCGGCCAGACGGATCCGGCCGCGGCGGACGGCGCGTTCGGTCTCGTTCTGGCTGCGCATGCCGGTATCGAGCAGCGCCAGCTTCGTCACACGGTCTGCGGCGAGCTGCATGATCTCGACGGCCAGCATGCCCCCCAGCGACAGGCCGGCGAGGGCGAATTTCTCCGCCGGCATCTGCGAGATGCACCAGCGTGCCGCGCTCTCCCAGCTGTCCCAGATCGACAGCGGCCCCCGGCGCCAGTCGGGGACGACGATGTCGGCCGCATCGGCGAGCGCTGCCGTTTGCGGAGCGAACAGACGCGGTGAGCACAGCAGGCCGGGGATGAGCAGCAGGGGTGTCTTGGCCATTTGTTCCTCCAGGCGCGAGCGTAGCGCAGGCCGCTGTGCTGCGGTACCAATGGGAAGCCATGGCAGCCACCGCTTCCGTCCGCGACATCCGCCTCGACCTGTTTCGCGGGCTGGCGCTGTGGTTCATTTTCCTCGACCACATTCCGACCAACATCGTGAGCTGGCTGACCGTGCGCAACTACGGCTTCAGCGACGCCACCGAGATCTTCGTCTACATCTCCGGCTATACTGCGGTGATCGCCTACAGCCGCATGATGGAGCGCGAGGGTTGGACCCGGGCCGCCGCGCGCATCTACCGCCGCGTCTGGCAGCTCTATGTCGCCCACATCCTTCTTTTCGTGGCCTTCTCCGCCCAGATCGCCTGGGTCTCCATTGCGCGTGATACGCCGGCGCTGATCGAGGAGATGGAGCTTCTGGGACTGGGGCAGAATCCCTACCGCGCCATCCTCGAAGCGGCCTTACTCAAGTTCCGTCCGGTCAACCTCGACGTGCTGCCACTCTACATCGTCCTGCTGGCGGTATTCCCGCTGGTCCTGCCGGCGGTCGTGCGCTGGCCGCTCGCCGTGGTCGCTGCTTCGCTCGCTCTTTACGCCGTGACCTGCCGCTACAACTGGAGTCTTCCGGCCTATCCCGACGAGAAGGTCTGGTACTTCAACCCGATGGCTTGGCAGGTCGTGTTCCACGCCGGGGCAGCCTGCGCCGTGCTCGGCCCGAAACTCTCTTGGCTGGATCGCTTCCGCCTACCGCTGACGGTGCTTGCCGTCGCCTTCCTGGCTTTTTCGGCCTTCATTGCGCTCTCCTGGCACTACAATCCGCTGGAGCGGCTGGTGCCGGCCTGGGTGTCGCGGCAGATCTACCCGATCGACAAGACCAACATCGATATCCTGAGATTCCTGCATTTCCTGGCCATTGCCTGGCTGGTCCGGCTGCTGGTGCCGATCGACGCACCCTTCCTGAAATGGCCGATCTGGCGGCCACTTCGCAGGTGCGGGGAGGCCTCGTTGCTCATATTCTGTATCGGAACCTTCCTGGCCCTGTCGGGTCAGGTGATCGTCGGCCAACACGAAGATTCGATTTTGTCACAGATTGTCGTGAGCATCGCGGGTATCGCGATCATGTCCTCGGCGGCCTATGTCGCGGCCTGGTTCAAAGCCGGCGAGACGGCGAGCGCGCCGCGTGCCGTCAGGGCGGCCAAATGAGAATTCTCTTCCTCTGGTTGGGCGTGGTGGCAGCATTTCTGGTGCCGGCGGCGGCATCGCCACAGTCGATGACCGCCTGTCGTGCCAAGCCCGAACTGCTGAAAATTGGCTCGACGCTGCCGGTCGCGCGCAAGGCGGTGGCTGAGCGCAAGCACCTCCGGATTATCGCGCTCGGTTCCTCGACGACCGCGGGCTACGGCGTGTCCAACCCGGCCTACGCCTATCCCATGCAGCTCCGCATCGGTCTCGAGAAGGCGCTACCCGGCATCGAAATCGAAGTGATCAACCGCGGCATCGGCGGGCAGGACGTGGAGGAGATGGCGGCCCGCATGCGCGTCGAGATGATGTCCCATCCGCCTTCGCTGGTGATCTGGCAGACCGGCACCAATGCCGCGATGCGCCACATGCCGCTCGACCTGTTCGAGCAGCGGCTGCGCGACGGCATCAAGCTCGGCCAGTCGCTCGGTGCCGATTTCGTGCTGATGAGCCTGCAGTACGCTCCGGCGGTTGTCGCGCTGTCGGACGAGGAAGTCTATGAGCGCATCATGGCAAAGGTGGCGACGGATGTCGGTGCCGGCCTGTTCCGCCGCTATGACATCATGCGGAGTTGGTACGACGATGGCATGCCCTACGCGCAGTTCGTGCAACTCGACGGGCTGCATCTCAACGATTTTGGCCAGAAGTGCATTGGCAAGCTCCTGACCCAGTCGATCCTGGGTGCGCTGACTGGTCCCTAGCCAAGCCGGAGACTGACATGCCACGCCGTTTCGTCGACCTCTCGATCTACCTCGAAAACGACGTGATCTCCGATCCGGTGCCGTTCGGCCCGAAGATCCAGTATCATAAGCACGAGAACACAGCGGCCCAGATCGCGAGCTTCTTCCCCGGCTTGAAGAAGGAAGATCTGCCCGATGGCGAGGGCTGGGCGGTCGAGAACGTCAATCTATCGACCCACAACGGCACGCATCTCGACGCGCCCTATCACTTCCATTCGACGATGAACAAGGGCGAGCGCGCCATCACCATCGACGAGGTGCCGCTCGAATGGTGCTTCCAGCCCGGCGTGAAGCTGGACTTCCGCGCGATGGACGATGGCCACGTCATCACTGCCAAGGAAGTCGACGACGAACTCAGGCGCATCGGCCATGAACTGAAGCCGCTGGAGATCGTCGTGGTCAACACGCGCGCGGGTTCGCGCTACGGCAACAGCGACTATGTGAACTCGGGCTGTGGCATGGGCTACGACGCCACCATGTACCTGCTGGAGCGCGGCATTCGCCTGACCGGCACCGACGCCTGGAGCTGGGATGCGCCGTTCTACTTCACCGCGCAGAAATGGGCGAAGGACCACGACCCATCGATCATCTGGGAAGGTCACAAGGCCGGCCGTGACATCGGCTATTGCCATCTTGAGAAGCTGCATAATCTCGAGGCGCTGCCGGGCGACGGTTTCACGATCTCCTGCTTTCCGCACAAGATTCGCGGCGCCTCGGCGGGTTGGACGCGGGCCGTGGCGATCTTCGAGGAGTAGCGGCTAGATCGACACTGGGCGGCGAGCGAAGACGAGCGCGAGGCCAAGGCCTGCGATGCCGAGGCCGGCGCCCTGCCGCAGGCGCCGGAGCAGCGACGGACGGGCGACTGCCATCGAACGCGCCCGCGACGCCACGACAACGACGCCGAAATCGACCGCGGTGTTGAGGACCACGGAGATCAGTCCGAGCAGCAGGAACTGCAGCCATACCGGGCCGGCGGCGGGATCGACGAACTGTGGCAGGAAGGCCAGGAAGAACGCGGCGGTCTTGGGGTTGAGCGCCTCCACGACAACGCCTTCGCGGAAGGCGCGGCGTGCCCCGGTCGGCTCGGGGCGCATGTCGATGGCAGTTCGTGCTTCACGCATCGTCTTGATGCCGAGCCAGACGAGATAGAGCGCACCGGCGATCTTCAGGAACGTGAAAGCTTCGGCACTTGCCAGTGCGAGTGCCGAGACGCCGATCGCACCGGCGGCGATATGAGCGAGCCCGCCCAGTCCGGTGCCGAGGCTCGAGGCCAAGCCTTCACCGCGACCGCCGGCCAGCGTGCGTGCGGCGACGTAGAAGATGCCCGGCCCCGGCGACAGGGCGATGGCGAACGCCGCGAGGACGAACAGGCCGACGTGGGCGAAATCCATCGGCTAAGCGAGCGGCTCCGGCTCGCCCGGCGGCAGCGGCATTTCGAAGACGTTCAGCGTCATCGAGACCAGCATGTAGTACCCGCAGACGCCGACCAGATCGACGACGCCCTGCTCGCCGAAGGCATCGATGGCGCGCTTGTAGTTGGGCGTCGCCACCCGATTGGTATCGAGATATTCCGTGACGAAGTCATAGACCACACGCTCGACGTCGCGCGTGAACGGCGGCGTGGCGCGCGTGCGCACGGCCTCGATGATGGCGGGCGCCAGGCCGGCTTCCTTGGCGAGTCGTGCATGGGCGTAGAATTCGAACTGCGCCTTGAAATGTCGGCCGACGAGGCAGATCGCCAGCTCGGCCAGGTCCTTGGGCAGAGACGTGTTGAAGCGACAGTATTCGCCGAGCTTCTGCGCCCGGTCGGCCAGACCCGGGGCGCGCAGCCAAGGATCGAAAGGTCCGCGCAGGCCGCCGCGCGGTCCCGCGACGATGGCGTCTGCCACCTTCTTCTGTTCGGGCGTGAGCTTTTCGAGGTCGAGCGGGGTCAGGCGCGGCATGGACGATGAATCCTTGAGTTCGGGATGAGTGTTAGATCGGGCAGCCGGCGTCGCCGACGCGATTCTTGTCGGCATTGTCGAAGATGTTGTTGATCATCATCTCACCGGCACGCTGGGCGATGTCGGCTTGGGTGACGCAGGACGACGTGGCGCTCCACAGCACCTTGCCGGTATCGACGGCATAGAGCGAAAGTGAGATGCGCAGCGTCGGGCCGGCGGTCGAAGGCGTGCGGCTGGTGCTGCGGCCGATCGGGTTGGCGGGAGTGGGCAGAAACGGATTGGAGCCGGTTTCGGCGTATCCTGGTTTCTCGCCGAGCTCGCCATAGTTTCGCTGGCTGCCTCCCTGGAGGTCGAAGTAGCTCACGTCGAGGCGCATGACGTTGCTGCCGCTGAAGCCCACCGCGTTGCCGCGCTGCGACAGGCGGATCATCACCTGCCGGCGCAGTTCACGCCCCAGTCTCGTGTCCGAGCCGAGTTGCACGGCGGTCTTGGTCTTGGGGATCGGCTGCCACGCCTTGATCTCCATTTCGCCGAGCTTGGGGCCGGTGCCGACGTTGCCATAGTTCTGCGCCGGTGCCGGCGTCGAGGTGGCGTGGGCAAGCGCCCAGACGGCGACGAGAGCTGCTGCGATCCGCATTGATGTCCTCCTAGGCCGTCGGCTTTTGCCAGCCGGGCTCGTCCCGGTCCAGCAGGCGCTTGAGCGATTCGAAATGCAGGAAGGCCTGCTGCGATTCACCCGCGATCTGTCGGGCTGTATGTTCGGCCATCGCCTCGTCGATATTGTGCAGCTCCCGGCCGGTTTGCATGGCCAGCACCTGCACCATCGCGGCGCGCTCGAGATAATAGAGGTCGTCGTAGGCTTGCGCGACGGTCGGTCCCGCGACGATGATGCCGTGGTTGCGCAGGAACAGGATGTCCTTGTCGCCCATGGCACGGCACATGCGCTCGCCTTCGTCATTCGACAGGGCCACGCCGCCATATTTATCGTCGTAGGCGATGCGACCCCAGTAACGGAAGGCATTCTGCGTGCACATCTCGATCTTGCCGTCCTTGATCGAGGTCAGCGCTGTCGCATAGGGCATGTGGGTGTGCAGCACGACCTTGGCGCGTGGATTGCCGGCATGGATGCGGGCGTGGATATAGAACGCAGTCGGCTCGACGGGGTATTTGCCCTCGACGATGTTGCCCTCGCCGTCGGCCATGACGATGTCGGAGGGCGTGATCTCGGACCAGTGCAATCCCTGCGGATTGACCAGAAACAGCTCCTCACGACCGGGCACGGTCATGCTGAAGTGATTGCAGACGCCCTCGTTCAGCCCGTGCCGCGCAGCGGCGCGCAGGGCCGTCGTCAGGTCGATTCGCGCCTGGGTGACGGGGTCGTTGACCAGCATCGAAGAGACTCCGTTGGCAAAATCCGTTGTAGCGCGGATGATGCGGCCTAAGGCCTCTTCGGCCAAGGAAAATTCAGGCCGGCAAGGAGCGGCGCGGTCCGTCGGCGTCGGAGATTTCGCGGACCAGCTTGGTCCGCACGGCGCGGCTGAAATGATCGAAGTTGTCGGCCACGACCATGAACGAGCCGGCCCCGCCGATGACATTGTCTTCGTAGTATTTGTCGAGCATGAGATCGGGTGGGCGACCGAAATTGGTGCGGTTCATCATCACTGGCAGGCCGTTGATCACGATGCCCTGCGCGACCAGCTTGTCGCGCACGAGTTCGGCGGGCGGCCCATCGTTGGTGCGGCCGTCGCCGGACACATCGATGACACGGCGCTTGGGGGCGAAGCCTGAACTCTCGAAGCGCTGGCCGGCATGGGCAAGGGCAGCGCCGACGGCCGTCCAGCTCTGCGATGCGCGCGGCGCCTCGGCGAGCTTTTCGGCGAAGCTGCGGGCGGCGCCAGGACTGTCGAGCATCGTCCAGTCGATCACCACGACCTGGTAGTGCGTGCCGGCCCATTCGGTGTAGCAAATCGCAATGCGGCGGTGCTCGCCCGACAGGATGGCGTCGATCACGCGGTCGCTGGTGAGTGCGTCGATGTAGCCGCGTCGTTGGAGCTCGGCTTCGACCTCGTCGATCGAGCGCGACACGTCGACCGCGAGCACGAGCTGGAGATCGACCGGCGTGTCGGCCTTGGCCGTTGTCGCCGCCGCAGCCATCGCCGCCAAGGAGCCTACAAGCGCAGATCGTCGCTTCATGCCCGCCTCCTGCCGAAGGCGTGAGCATAGCACCAGATGGGCGAGGGCAAAGAAAAACGCCGGAGGGCAGAAGCCTCCGGCGTTGCACTTGATCCGCTATGAGCGGTCTATTGATCGTCGTCGAACCCGCGCTTCCGCGGTTCGTAGTCGCGCTCGCGGCGTTTGTCCGGACCGGGGGCATCGCGCCGGCGTACCGGCTTGGCAACCTCGCCGCTCGGGGGCTCAAAGCCACCGGAGGGCGGGGCGCCGGAGAAATCGGCGCGTCGATCGCGCATCGGGCCGCCATCGCTCGGGCCTGAGGGTGCGCCACGATAACCGCCGCCACCGCCACCGCCGCCGGCTCCGCCACCACCACCACCACTGTAGCCGCCGCCACCACCCCCGCCGCGATAGCCACCGCCACCGCCGCCGGCTCCGCCACCACCGTAGCCGCCGCTGCCACCTTCACGGCCGCCACCGCCACCGCCGTAGGGCGGACGCGGACCGCGCGGACGGAAGCCGCCGCCATCGCGGCCACCACCTCCATCGCGCCCACCACCGCCACCGCCGCCGCCAAATCCACCGCCACCACCACCGGGCTGGCGCTCGACGGCTTCACGGACCGCGATCGAGCGGCCATCGAGCAACGCGCCGTTCATGGCCTGCATGGCCGCGGCGCCCTGATCGTCGGTTTCCATTTCGAGGAACGCGAAGCCGCGGCTGCGGCCGGTCTCGCGATCCGCGATCACTTTCGATGAGCTGACGGTCCCGAATTGGGAGAACGCCTCGCCCAGACGCTCGGACGTGACCGAGTAGGGCAGATTGCCCACAAACAATTTGCGACTCATTCAAAGCTCTGTGCTGGAGGAAGGATCGAGCGGAGTCCGGCGCGCGCTTGCTGGACCACTGTGTCCAAGCGTTTCGTAGACTGATGACGGATGAACAAGAATCTCACGGGAAGACGTTGCCGGTATCGCGCTCCGCGACTGTACCGAGACTCGTGATGATGCTCGTCGGCCAGTGTCGCAATGCCGCACTTATGCGCTGATTCACCGTCTGAGTCCACCGCTTGCGGCTCGGCGGCGGCGGTGAGGGTTGAGATCGCATCGAGCAGGCCACACAATCGTCGCGGAAATTGGAGGAACGTCATGATCGTCGACCATCGCACCTACGAATTGCAGCCCGGCAGGTTGCGCGATTTTCTCGCGCTCTACGAAAAGGAAGGTCTGCCGGTGCAGATGAAGCATCTCGGCAATCTTGTCGGATATTTCACCACCGAAGTCGGCAATGTGAACGAGATCGTGCACATCTGGGGCTACGCAGATCTCGCCGACCGCACCAAGCGTCGTGCCGCGATGGCCGTCGACCCGGCCTGGCAAGCCTATTTGCAGAAGAGCCGAGAATATATGAAGCACATGAATAACAAGATATTGGTGCCGACGGCCTTCTCACCCACGAAGTAAGGGAAAAATCATGGCGACCGCCCATCCGCGCCGCAGCGGCGCGCAGGTTCTGATCGACCAACTGCGCATTCACGGAACCGAAACGATCTTCGGCGTTCCCGGCGAGAGCTATCTCGCCGCTCTCGACGCGCTCTATGCGCAGCGCAACTCGATCCGTTACGTGATCTGCCGCCAGGAAGGCGGCGCGTCCTACATGGCCGAGGCCTACGGCAAGCTGACCGGCAAGCCGGGCGTCTGCTTCGTGACCCGCGGGCCGGGCGCCACCAATGCTGCGGTCGGAATGCATACCGGCTTCCAGGATTCGACACCCATGATCCTGCTGATTGGCCAGGTGGCGCGCGAGACCACCGACCGCGAGGCGTTCCAGGAGATCGACTATCGTCGCATGTACGGCCAGATGGCCAAGTGGGTGACCCAGATTGAGGATGCCCGCCGCATCCCAGAGCTGATGAGCCAAGCGTTTCATACCGCGCTCAATGGCCGGCCTGGTCCGGTCGTGGTGGTCCTGCCGGAGGACATGCTGACCGACGAGGTCGAGGTGGCGGATGCCGGTCCCTACCGGATCGCGCGTGGTGCGCCCTCGGCGGCCGACATGGCGACGCTGCGGGAGCTTCTCGCGGCGTCCAAGCAGCCGCTTCTCATCCTGGGCGGCGGTGGCTGGAACGCCGAGGCCTGCGCCGACATGAAGGCGTTCGCCATGGCCAATCATCTGCCGGTCACCACGGCCTTCCGCAACCAGGACCTGATCGACAACCGTCACGCCAACTTCGTGGGCGACCTCGGCCTCGGCGTGAATCCGCCGCTCGGCAAGCGCATCAAGGAAAGCGACCTCATCATCGCCGTCGGCCCGCGCCTCGGTGAAGCGACGACCGGCGGCTACACGATGTTCGACCTGCCGGTGCCGGCGCAGAAGATGGTGCATGTCCACGCCAGCGCCGAGGAGCTCGGCCGCGTCTACCAGGCGACGCTGCCGATCAACAGCGGCATGGCCCAGTTCGCGGCGGCGGCCAAGGCGATGAAGTCCGTCGATGCCTCGGCATGGAAGGACAAGGTCGCGGTGGCGCGCGCCGACTACCTGAAGAACATCGAGCCCGTGCCGCAGCCGGGCTCGGCGGACCTCGCCGCCATCGTCGGCTGGCTCAACACGCGCCTGCCCGACGACGTGATCGTCACCAACGGCGCCGGCAACTATGCGGGCTTCGTTCATCGCTTCTTCCAGTACCGCGGCTTCCGCACCCAGCTCGCGCCGACCAATGGCTCGATGGGCTACGGCGTGCCGTCGGCGGTAGCGGCCAAGATCGCGGCGCCCGGCCGCATGGTCGTGTCGTTCTCGGGCGACGGCTGCTTCCTGATGAACGGCCAGGAGTTCTCGACGGCCGTGCAGCACGGCGCCAACATCGTGTTCATCGTCGTCGACAACGGCATGTACGGCACCATCCGCATGCACCAGGAGCGCGACTATCCGACCCGCGTTCACGGCACGGAACTCAAGAACCCCGACTTCGCCGCCTACGCCCGCGCCTTCAATGGCCACGGCGAGACAGTGGAGAAGACCGAAGACTTCGCCGCCGCGTTCGAGCGCTGCGTCGCCATCGGCAAGCCGTCGATCATCCATATCAAGACCGACGCCGAGGCGATCACCTCGCGCATCACCCTCTCCAAGCTGCGCGAGCAGTCGCTTGCCAAGCAGAAGGGATGAGGAGCATTGGCGGGCCCGCGCGAACGGACTTGCGCAGGCCCGCCACCGCCTATATAGAGACGATCCGTGGAGATTTGAGCCGACCGGCTTGCGACCACGTTAAACATCGCTAAAAGGTCGGAGGTGCTCGCAAAAGCCCCCGTCCTTCCAGGTCGGGGGCTTTTTCGTTGCGCGCTTATCCTCGAGGGGAGGGCGCGGACGCGAGGAGAGTTAGATGGACGGATCGGTTCCGAGGAAGAAGACGCAGGCAGACACCGCGAACTGGCGGCCGCAGACGCGCGCCGTGCGCGGCGGCCAGCTCCGCAGCAATTTCGACGAGACCTCAGAGGCGCTGTTCCTGACATCGGGATACGCCTACGCCAGCGCCGAGGAGGCCGAAGCCACCTTCAAGGGCGAGAGCAGCCACTACCAGTATTCGCGCTTCGGCAATCCCACCGTCACCATGTTCGAGAACCGGCTGGCAGCACTCGAAGGTGCCGAGGCCTGTCGCGCCACCTCGACCGGCATGTCGGCGGTGTTCTTCACCTTGCTGGCCCTGCTCAAGTCCGGCGATCGCATCGTGGCGGCGCGCCAGCTCTTCGGCTCGTGCCACTACATTGTGGCCGATCTCCTGCCCAAGTACGGCATCCAGGGCGAATTCGTCGACGGCGGCGATCTTGCCCAATGGGAGAAGGCGCTCAGCAAGCCGACGCAGGCGGTGCTTTTCGAATCGCCGTCCAACCCGATGCTCGACATCGTCGACATCCGGGCGGTGTGCGATCTTGCCCACAAGGCCAGCGCCAAGGTCGTGCTCGACAATGCCTTTGCCACGCCCATGCTGCAGCGTCCGCTCGAGTGGGGCGCCGATATCGTGGTCCACTCGGCCACCAAGTACATCGACGGCCAAGGCCGCACGCTGGGTGGCGCGGTGCTGGGCTCCAAGGAATTCATTCTCGAGAAGCTGCAGCCGATCATCCGCAACACCGGCCCGTCGCTCAGCCCGTTCAACGCCTGGGTGCTGGTCAAGGGCCTCGAAACGCTGGGGCTGCGGATCGACCGTCATTGTGCCAATGCGGCCCGCGTTGCCGACGCGCTGTCGGGCCATCCCGCCATTTCGCGCGTGCTCTATCCCGGACGCAGCGATCATCCGCAGCACGCGCTCGCCATGAAGCAGATGTCGGGGGCGGGCGGCGTCGTCACTTTCGACCTCAAGGCCGGCAAGTGGGCGGCGTTCGAGACCCTGAACCGCCTGCAGCTCGTCGACATCTCGAACAACCTGGGCGACGCCAAGAGCCTGATCACCCACCCGGCGACGACGACGCACATGCGCATCGGCGCCGAAGAGCGCGCCCGGCTCGGCATCAACGACGGCACCGTGCGCCTCTCGGTCGGCCTCGAAGACGCCGAAGACATCATCGCCGATCTGGTACAGGCCCTCGGAGGTTGAGGGGGGAGGCTGAGAGGGGCGGCTGTGTCTCTGGCCGCCGCGCTCTGGGACGCTAATAGAAAAGAAGCCGAGCGCATCCTGGCGCACGGCTTCGTGCGTGGCCTGGGTGACGGGTCGCTGCCGGTCGAGAGCTTCAAGGCCTATGTGGCGCAGGACGCCTACTTCCTGGAAGCTTTTGGCCGGGCCTATGCCTTCTGCTTGGCCAACAGCACGACGCGCGAGGATCTTCAGGATTTTGCCGAACTGATCGCGGGCGTGCTCGACGAATTGAAGCTGCACGCGAACTACGCGGCGCGCTGGCAGGTCGACCTCGGCGTCGTCACGCCGCTCGCGGCGACCCGCGCCTATGTCGACTTCCTCCTCAAGACGGCTCGCCGCAGCGATCTGGGCGAGACGATCGCCGCCATGACACCCTGCATGCGGCTCTATGCTTTCCTCGGCCGGTCGCTGTCGGTTGCTAAGGTGGCGCCTCGCTACGCCGACTGGGTGACGACCTATGGCGATCCCGGTTTCGAGGCGCTGGCAATCCGGCTGGAGGCGCTGCTCGACAAGCATGCCACCGACGGCGCGGCAGTACGCGGCAACTATGCCCGCGCCATGGACCTCGAATACGGCTTCTTCGACGCCAATTTTTAGAGCGCGGCGAGCTTTTCCATCGAGCGGTCGAGCGCGCCGTGCAGGTCGGCGGTGAGCTTGGCGCCCATCGCCGCGCGCACTTCCTGCTCGGCGGCGGCCCACAGCGGCAGGGCGCGCTTGAACAGCGCCCGGCCGGCGAGCGTGGCGACCAGCTCGTGGCGGCGCTTGTCGCCCGCTTCGGCGCGCTCGATCACGCCGTTGGCGAGGAGGGGCCGCAGGTTGCGCGTCAGCGTGGTGCGGTCGGTGGCGAGCAGCTCGGAGAGCTGGCCGATGGTGAGCGGCCCACGCGCCGCGACAAACCCCAGCAGGGAAAATTGCGAGATCTTCAGGCCGGTCGGCGCCATATGCCGGCTGTAGATCTGGGTCACGCGCCGGGCCGCACCGCGCACGCGAAAGCATGTGCACTCGGCGGGCGACAGGCGGATCGGGGCGGGAACGGACATGCCCGTCACACTATCTTCATCGCTTGCCTGGGCAAAGCCTCAATGTGTATATGCACGTAAATTGTTCGAGGAGATGACGATGACCTCCGAAGCCGGGACTTCCGAAGCTGCCGCTGCAGATGCCCGATTTGGCGTGGTGCCGCTGGAACAGGCCCGCACCATGGACGGGCTGACCCTGTTCAAGGGCCTGCTGGAAGGCCGCTTTCCGGCGCCGCCGATCTCGCGGATGCTGGGCATGAAGCTGTCCGAGATCGAATTCGGCCGGGTCGTCTTCACCTACACGCCTGTCTTCGATCACTACAATCCGCTGGGCAGTGTGCATGGCGGCATCGCCGCCACCCTGCTCGATTCGGTGATGGGCTGCTGCATCCACACCACGCTCAAGGCCGGCGTCGGCTACACGACGGTCGAGATCAAGGTGAACTACGTGCGCGCCATGACCGACAAGACCGGCCCCGTGCGCGCCGAAGGCAAGGTGATCAACGTCGGCTCGCGTATCGCCACGTCGGAAGGAAGGCTGGTCGATGCTGCCGGCAAGCTGATCGCCCATGGCACGACCACCTGCCTGATCTTCCCGATCTAGCCTAAACTGGGAGGATGCCCCAGGCGGCCGCCGAACAAGGACTGCTGAAACTTTCCATTGCCGTCACGATCGCGGTGGCGGCGTTCGGTGTCGGGTTCGGCCTGCTGTCGGGGTCGATGTCGATCGTGTTCGACGGCGTGTTTGCCGCGATCGATGCGGCGATGTCGGGATTGGCGCTGTTCGTCTCGCGGCTGGTCAGCCGCGTCGCCGACAATCGGCGGTTCCAGTTCGGCTACTGGCATATCGAGCCCATGGTGCTGGCCTTCAACGGCGGCACGCTGATGTTGCTCTGCTTCTATGCTTTCCTGAACGCCGTCGACAGCTTCCTGGGCGGCGGCCGCCGGCTCGATTTCGACTGGGCGATGGCCTATGCCGTGATTGTCGGTGCCGTTTCCTACGGCATGTTCTTCTATACCCGATATCGCAACAAGCGCATCGGCTCCGACTTCATCCGCCTCGATGCCCAGAGCTGGCTGATGTCGGCCGCCATTACCTCGGCGCTGCTGCTGGCCTTTGCCGTAGCCTGGTCGCTCGATGGCACACGTTACGGCCATCTTACGCCCTACGCCGATCCGGCCGTTCTGGCGGTGCTCACGCTCGTACTCGTCTTCGTGCCGATCCACACGGTGCGTCGGGCGCTGACGGAAATCCTGCTGATCACGCCGCCCGATCTCGATGCGCTCGTGCGCCGCATCATGGAGGGCGTGGTCGCCCGCCACGGCTTCAAGGGCTACACCAGCTACGTCGCCAAGGTCGGTCGCGCCCAGTTCATCGAGATCCACGTCGCGGTGTCGCCCGAGACCAGGCTCGACAGCGTTTCGGCTGTCGATGCCATCCGGCGCGAGATCGCCGAGGCGATCGGTGGCGAGGGCCCGCAGCGATGGCTCACCATCGACTTCACCGCCGATCCGCGCTGGCTGTAGGGGTATTTGACCTTTCCACCGGAACATCCCATGTCAGAAAATCGAGGGGATCCGCCGACCGATGTACACAGCCACAACCCGTGCCATTTGCGTGACCGTCACGCCGCAATATCTGCCCGATCAGTCCGATCCGGCCAAGTCGCAGTTCGTCTGGGCCTACCAGGTCCGCATTGAGAACAACGGCACCGACACGGTGCAGCTGCGCAGCCGCCACTGGAAGATCACCGACGGGTTGGGCAGGTTTCAGGAAGTGAAAGGCCCCGGCGTGGTCGGCAAGACACCGATGCTGCGTCCTGGCGATGTATTCGAGTACAGTTCCGGCACGCCGCTTTCCACGCCATCCGGCATCATGGGTGGGACGTATCAGATGGTGAGCGAGCAGGGAGAAAAGTTCGACATCGAGATTCCGACCTTCTCGCTCGATATGCCGATCGAGAAGCGTCACCTCAACTGAAGCGGCGCCGAGCGAGCCGGGCCGGGGGAAGCCAGGAGGAACGAGGATGAACAGGATTCTGAAGAAGAGCGACATGGTCTCGCTCGCCACTGGGCTCGCCCGTCCGTCGCGCGAAGAGGCCGAGGCCGCCGTCCGCACGCTGATCCGCTGGTCTGGCGACGATCCCGAGCGCGAGGGGCTGGCCGGCACGCCCGATCGCGTCGTGCGCTCCTACGAGGAGTTCTTCGCCGGCTACGATCAGGATCCGCGCGACATGCTGCAGCGGACCTTCGAGGAGGTCGAGGGCTATGACGAGGTCGTGGCGTTGCGCGACATCCGGCTCGAATCGCATTGCGAGCATCACATGGTGCCGATCATCGGCAAGGTCCACGTCGGCTACCTGCCCGACAAGCGCGTTGTCGGCATCAGCAAGCTCGCCCGCGTGGTCGATGCCTTCGCCCACCGCCTGCAGATCCAGGAGAAGCTGACGGCGCAGATCGCCAATACGCTGCAGGAGGTCCTGCAGCCGCGCGGCGTCGCCGTCGTCATCGAGGCCGCGCACCAGTGCATGACCACGCGCGGCGTGCACAAATCAGACGTCACCATGGTGACCAGCCGCATGCTGGGCGCCTTCCGCGACAACGGCGAGACACGCCGCGAATTCCTGACCATGATCGGTCGTACATCAGTCTGAGTTTGAAAAGGGCATCATGGCCGGAGAGATCGTTGATTCTGTCGAAATGCTGCGCAGGCTCGTGGCGTTCGACACCACCTCGCGTAATTCCAACCTGGCGCTGATCGAGTACGTCCAGGGATACCTCAAGGGACACGGCATCGCTTCGAAGCTGGTGCCCAACGAGGACGGCACCAAGGCCAACATGTTCGCGACCGTCGGTCCCAACGTGAAGGACGGTGTCGTGCTTTCCGGCCACACCGACGTGGTGCCGGTCGACGGCCAGCCCTGGGTCACCGACCCGTGGACGCTGACGCTGAAGGACGGCAAGTACTACGGCCGTGGCACCTGCGACATGAAGGCGTTCTACGCCATCGCCCTCGCCATGGTGCCGGAATTCAAGAAGGCCAAGCTCAAGCGGCCGATCCATTTCGCGCTCTCCTACGACGAGGAGATCGGCTGTTTCGGCGCCCATTCGCTGGCCGCCGCCATGGCGACCGAAGTGCCGCGCCCGCGCGCCATCATCATCGGCGAGCCCACGATGATGACTGTGGTCCATGCCCACAAGGGCAGCCAGTCCTATGTCACCAAGTTCACCGGCTTCGAGGCCCATTCCTCGATGACGCACCTGGGCGTCAGCGCCATCCATTTCGCCGGCGAGTTCGTCCATTACCTCAACCAGGTCCAGGAGGAACTCGAGGCGGCGGCGCCCAAGAACAGCGAGTTCATGCCGGCGGCGGCGACCTTCAACGTCGGCACCATCATCGGCGGCACCGCGGGCAACATCCTGGCGCGCGAGTGCGAGGTGCTGTGGGGCTATCGCGAGCTGCCGACGCGGCCGATCGAGGAGCTGGGCGAGCGCGCCAAGAAGTGGCTAGCCGAAGTGTTGCTGCCCAAGATGAAGGCCAAGCATCCGGCCGCCGCCATCGCCACCGAGCTGCGCGCCTCGACGCCCGCCTTCTCGCCCGAAGGCAACGACGAGGCCAAGACGCTCGCCGGCACCTGGTCGGGTTCCAACACGGTGGGCAGCGTCGTCTATGCGACGGAAGCCGGCATTTTCCGCAAGATCATGGGCGTGCCGACGGTGCTGTGCGGCCCCGGCGACATCGCCCAGGCGCACCAGCCCAACGAATTCCTGCTCGCCTCCCAGATCGATGCCTGCGAGGGCTTCATGAAGCGCATGGTGGAGTGGGCTTGTAGGGACTAATCGAGCTTCGGGGGCTTCTTGGATGTGGATCATGATTGCCGGCCCCTACAGGGCTGGCGGCGGGGCAACAGACCCGGCGATCCGGGCAGCCAACCTCAAGAAGCTCAACGAGGCCGCCGTCGCGCTTCATCGCGCCGGCCACGTCCCGGTCATCGGCGTCAACATGGCCCTGCCCATGATCGAGGCGGCGGGTGGCAGCGATGCGGCTTACGCGGAAATCATGGCGCCGGTGTCGCTCGCTCTCGTCGATCGATGCGATTCCTGCCTGCGGGTCGGTGGCCCGTCGACGGGTGCGGACGACGAGGTCCGGCGGTTCGAGGCCGCGGGTCGACCGGTCTATCGTTCGTTGGATGAAGTGCCGCTCGCGAGGGCTTCATGAAGCGCATGGTGAGCGGGCCTGCTGCGACCAGTCAGACGCCAATCGTCAGGCGGCCAATCGTCAGACGGCCAACGCGCCCAGGTAGTTTCGAACCCTGGGGTCCGCGGTGATGGTGCCGTAGTCGGCAAACGGGCGGACCTGGCCGTCGCCCACGAAGAAGAAGCGCTCGCAGACCTCTCGCAGCAGCTCGAGGTGGAGCGCCGCCGTCGGATGCAGGCAGATGAAGACCAGCCGCCGCTCTGAACGCAGGCGGCGGAAAAAATCGAGCATGAAGCCGATATAGCCGTCCTGGGTGTTGAACTGCGGCTCATCGAAAAGATGCACGACAGGATAGCTGCTGCCCGCAGGTTCCATCACGAAGTCGGGCCGCGTGCGCGAAAAGCGGCGCACCTGGTAACTCTGGTGATAGTGGATGGCGAGGCGGTCGCGCTCGCCGTAGCGCACGCGCTGCATGTCGTGCCCTGCCACCATGACACGGCCCCGGGTCGGCACGTTGGAGCCGGCGATCATCTCGAACAGCGTGGTCTTGCCGGCGCCGTTCGGTCCCATGACGCCGACGATGGCGGGCTTGTCGATGCGGAAGTCGACGTCGAGCTGGAAGGCTGGCGTGCGGTTGAGAAGGCCGCGGCGGTAGATCTTGCTCACGCCTTCGATTGCCAGGAGCGGGGCGTCGCTCATTGCGCGCCTCCCAGCAGCCTGCGCTTCAGGCCTGCATCGGCGTTGAGCGCCGCGGCTTCGCCGGTCCAGGCGACCGTGCCGTGCGAGAGCACGACGACCTTGTCGGCGACGGAGAGCGCGATGTCGGCGTTCTGTTCGACCACGATCGAGGCGATGCCTTCGCCCTTGAGGCGGCGCACCACCGCCATCACGTCGTCGACGATCTTGGGGGCAAGGCCCTGGCTCGGTTCGTCGAACAGCACGAGGCCCGGTGCGCCCAGCAGGGCACGGCCGATCGCCACCATCTGCATCTCGCCGCCCGACAGCGTCTCGGCCTCGCGCGCCATCAGGTATTTTAGCGCCGAGAAGATGTCGGTCACTTCCGACATCGACCAGGCCCTGAAGCGCGTCGTCTTGATGCCGAGCGTCAGGTTCTTGGCGACGGTCAGTGTCGGGCAGAGCCGGCGGTCGTCGGGCACCCAGCCGATGCCGGCCCGCGCGATCTCGTGCGTCTGGCGCCGGCCGAGCGACTGGCCCTCGAAGGCGATGTCGCCGCTGCGCGGGCGCGTCAGCCCAAGGATCGAGCGCAGCACGGTGGTCTTGCCGGCGCCGTTGGCCCCCAGCAGCGCCAGCACCTCGCCGGCCGCCACCGACAGCGAAACGCCGAACAGCGCCTGTGTCTCGCCGTAGTAGGTGTCGATGGCGCGGACCTCGAGCATCAGGCGAGCTTCCCGAGGTTGGAGTTCTTGACCCACGGGTTGGTGCGCAGCTCGGCCGGGCTGCCCTGGGCGATCACCTGGCCCCAGTGGATGACGGAGATGTCGTCGGCGAGCGAGAACAGGAACTCCATGTCGTGCTCGATCACGACCAGCGTCACCTGTCCCTTCAGCCGGCGCACGAGGTCGGCCAATCGCGCCCGGCCGTCGCTGCCCAGCCCCGCCGTCGGCTCGTCGAGGAACAGCAGCTTGGGCCTGCAGGCCAGCGCGACGGCAATCTCCAGTGCGCGACGCTCGCCATAGGGCAGGGACTTGGCGATCTGGTCGGCGCGCTGGCCGAGGCCGACTGTTCCCAGGATATCGTGCGCCTCGGCGACAAGGGCTGCATCGCCATAGGCTTGGCCGACCGCATCCGCGCCGCGCCGCCGCGTCTGGGGGAGCGCGATGGCCACGTTCTCGAAGGCCGTGAACTCGTCGAACAGGTTCATGAGCTGGAAGGAGCGGGCGATGCCCATGCGTGCGATCGCCTGCGGCGAGCGCCCGGTGATGTCGGCGCCATCGAACAGCACGCGGCCGCGGTCGGGCCGATAGCGGCCGGTCAGCACGTTGAAGCAGGTCGTCTTGCCGGCGCCGTTGGGGCCCATGATGCCGGAGAGGCGGCCGGCCTCGAAGGAAAGCGAGATGTCCTCCAGCACGACGCGATCGCCGAAGCGCAGGTGCAGCTCGTGGGCTTCGAACAGCGCCATCGCTATTTCGCCCCCGCGGGTTTGCGTCGGGCCGGGCGCAGGAACATGCCGCCCAGTCCCTCGGGCTTGTAGATGACCAGCGCCACGAACAGCAGCCCGAACCACAGCATCCAGCCGGTGGTGAAGGCGCCGATCACGTCGCGCGCCAGTAGGAACACGATGGCGCCCAGCACGGGGCCCCAGAAGGTGACGAGACCGCCGCCCACCAGCGTCATCATCACGATGTAGCCCGAGTAGTGCAGGCTCATGACGTCGGGGAAGGCCGAGCTCTGCGCCATGGCGAACAGGCCGCCGGCCAGGCCCGACAGGCCGGCCGACAGCACCAGAACGGCCGCCTTGTAGCGCCACACGTCGTAGCCCACGAAGCGGGCGCGGGTTTCGTTCTGCTTGATCGCCTTCAGGATGCGGCCGAACGGCGAATGGACCAGCCGCCACAGCAGCAGCGAGACGGCCACGAACACCGCCAGGACGAAATAGAAGAGCGAGATGTTGTGCGTGAGGTCGAAGGTCGCGACGCCGAGGCGAACCGGCAGGCGCGCGATCTTGAGCAGGCCGTCCTCGCCGCCGGTGATGGCGTGCGACTTGATGGCGATGAACCAGAAGACCTGGCCGAAGGCGATGGTGAGCAGCGAATAGTAGATGCCGCGGCGGTGCGAGATGAAGGCCGCCACGATCGCGCCGCCGGCCGAAGCCACCACGACGGCGGCACCCAGGCAAAACCAGAGATCCGGCACCAGGTTGAGCTGCGCCAGGCCGAAGCCATAGGCGCCGAGGCCGAAGAAGGCGCCATGGCCGAACGAGGGCAGGCCGCTGTGGCCCAGCACCAGATTGTAGGCCAGCGCATAGGTGGCGAAGATCAGGATCTCGACTCCGAGATACTGGTAGAGGCCGACCTTCTCGATCCACAGAGGCACGGTGGCGAAGGCCACCCAGATGGCGATCATCGCCGGTGTCAGCGTGGGAACCGTGTGGCCGGTGCGCATCACGCCTCCAGGACGCTCTTCTTGCCGAACAGGCCGCGCGAGCGGAACGTCACGACCAGGATCAGCAGCAGGTACATGGAAAGCATCGACCATTCCGAGGCGTAGGCGCCGGAGAGCCCCACGACCATGCCGACGAGGAGCCCGCCCAGCACGGCGCCCCAGAAGCTGCCGACGCCGCCCAGCACGATGATGACGAAGGCCGGGATCACGGCATCGACGCCCATGTGCGGCCGGATGCCCCAGATCGGCGCCAGGATGACGCCGGCGACGGCTGCCATCATCGTGCCCAGCACGAAGACCCAGACGCGCAGCTTCTCGAGATCGTGGCCCAGGGCCTGCACGATCTCGCTGTCGTGGGCGCCGGCCTTGACCAGTGCGCCGAAGCGCGTGTGCTCGATCACCAGCCAGACGATGGCCATGGCGACGATAGCAAAGCCCGCCGCCCAGAAGCGGTAGGTCGACCAGATGAGGTCGAGCATCATGAAGCCGCCGGAGATGCCGCGCGGCACCGGCAGCATGTAGTCGCGCGTGCCCCAGACGATGCGGATCAGCTCCTCGATCACCATGGCCATGCCGAAGGTCAGCAGCAGGCCGTAGAGCGGATCGCGGCCGTAGGTCCGCCGCATCAGCCGTTCGAGCACGACACCGAACGGCGCCACCAGCACCGGCGCCAGGAACATCGCGGCTGTGAAGCGCCAGCCCAGTGGCACCGCCGCCCACACCTGCAGCATGTCGGGCGGCAGGGGCAGGCGGGGCGTGGCGATCGCGTAGGCGAAATAGGCGCCCAGTGCGAACAGCGAACCGTGGGCGAGGTTGATCTGCTCCATCAACCCCAGGATCAGCATGAAGCCCAGGGCCAGCAGGGCGAACAGCAGGCCGAGCGCCAGACCGTTCACCAGATGGGGCAGAAGTCCGACGATCGACACTCTACGCGACGCTTCCCCGGCCGTTACTGTTCGTAGGTCGGGATATCGGCGTAGGGCTTCAGCTTGCAGGTCGTGAGCGAGGCCGTGTCCAGCGCCTGCTCCGGCGTCGCCGCGCTGATGATCTCGAACAGGTCTGTGTTGTCGGCCGGCTTGGGATTGCGCTTGGCGAGGTAGATCGTCTGCTGGATCTGGTGCGTCACCGGATCGATGTAGGCGTCGTAGGTCTGCAGGCGGTCGACCGCGCCCATCTTGCGGCCTTCCAGTGCCTTGATGAGGGTGACGTTGTTGGTCGAGCCGGTCTGCTCGATGACGCGCAGCAGTTCGCGCGTCGCCATGTAGCCGTTGTACGAGACGTTGCCCGGCACCGGGATCGGCGACTGCGGGTATGTCGTCTGCCAGCGCTTGACGAACTCCGGCACGCCGGGAAGCGCAAGCTTGTGATACCAGTTGGTGCCGAACACGCCGAACAGCGTCTCGGGCACGCCCCAGATGTCGGGCCAGTCCTGCTGGTTGTTGATCCAGGCCGCCTTGTCCTCGAGCTTCAGCTCGGCGATCTGCTGGCGCAGCGCCTTGATGTCGTCGCCGCCGATCGCCATGGCGATGACATCCGGCTTGATCTGCTGGATCTTGAGCAGATAGGCGGTGAAATCGCGGGTGTTCTGCGGGACCATCAGGTTGTCGACGACCTGGCCGCCGGCCTTCTCGACCTCGGCCTTGGTCGCGGCCGACGTGGTGTGGCCCCAGACATAGTCGTTGGTGAGCAGCAGCCACTTCTTGCCGATCTTCTGGACGGCATTGGCGACCGCGGCTTTGGCGAAGTTGGTGCCGTTTCCGTCCCACACGAACTTGACCCTGGAGCAGTTCTCGCCGGCCTCGCTGGGTGCCGACGAATTGGTGTTCATGTAGATCGTGCCGTACTTGTTGGCGACCTGCGTGATGGCGTTGGCGACGCCGGAGTGCAGCGCGCCGATCAGGAATCCGCACTGTTCCTGGGCGATGAAGCGCTCGGCGACGCGCGTGCCGGTCGCCGGGTTGGTCTCAGTATCGGCGGTGATCCACTCGACCTTACGGCCGAGCACGCCGCCCTTGGCGTTGAATTCGTCGATCGCCATGCGCATGCCGCGCAGGTCGTCCTGGCCGCTGTTGCCGTACTGGCCGCTGGCGTCGCAGGTGAGGCCGAGCTTGATCGGCTTCTTGCCCTGCGCCCACACGCGATTGTGGCGCCAGGGTCCGAAAAAGCTCGCCGTGCCGGCGAGCGTGGCGGTCATCAGCGTCGCCTTCAGGGCGCCGCGCCGGGTGATGCGGGACTTGGTCATGGGATTCCTCCAGATTGATTTCCTGGGCAATTTCGATTGCTCTTGGACCGTAGAATGAACATTCTATAGTAGGATGTAAAGTAGAATGGATGATTCATTGAAGGGCCGGACGAGGCAGCGAAACAAGACCGGGAACGACGACGAGGCCGATGCCTATGAACGGCTGCGCACCGAGATCGCGGCACGGCACGCGACCTTGTCCGATCGGCTGCGCAACATCGCGGAATTCGCCCTGGAGAATCCGACCGACATGGCGCTGGGCACGGTGGCCGAAGTGGCCAAGCGTGCCGGCGCGCAACCCTCGGCAATCGTCCGTTTCGCCCACACGCTGGGCTATGGCGGCTTCACCGAGATGCAGCAGGTCTTTCGCCTGCGCCTCGTGTCGAGCCTGGCGCCATCCTACAAGAGCCGCATCGACCGGCTGAAGCGCGACGGCCCGTGGAGCGGCGGCGAGGAGCCGCGCGCGGTGCTGAGCCGCTTCGTGACGGAAGGCATCGCGTCGCTCGAAACGCTGAACGCGGTGGCACGCGAGCCGGATCTGCGGCGTGCGATCGCCCTGCTGAAATCGGCGGAGACGATCTACCTGCTGGGGCTGGGCGGCTCCTATCCCGTGGCCGCACATCTTGCCTATGTGCTGCGCAAGCTTGGCCGGCGAACGGTCCTGCTCGACGCCATCGGCGGCGGGCTCCGCGAGCAGGCGGTGTCGGCGACGCGCGCCGACGCGCTGCTGGCCGTGAGCTTCAAGCAATACAATGCCGACACCGTGCGGCTGTTCGCCGAACTGATCGCGCGCGGTATCCGCGCGGTTTCGATCACCGACAACCTGCTGAGCCCGATCGCGCGCGGCGCTGAGGTGGTCTTCGAACTGCACGACATGGCCGAGCCCGCGCTGCGGACCCTGGTCGCGCCCATGTCGCTGGCCCAGACGCTGGCCGTCGGATTGGGGCTTTCCCAGGACTGACGGACGATTTTCGCGCACGGACCGGATGAGCGCGCCAAGAAACGGCGAGAGGCAGAACTGCGCGTCACAGATCTTTGGCGAGGAACCGGCTGTCATTCCGCGATTGGAAAAGTTAGAATGTGCTCTGCATCGGAGAGGTGTCTCGCCGGTCTGCGATCGAGGGCATAGCTATCGCTTCCACGTTGAATGAAGCAGTTGCTGCTTTTGGCAAGAGCACCACAGCGAAGCTGTCGAATTTGGCCATCAGCGGTTCACCCGAGGATCAGTTGAATGGGGGCGAACCGAAGAAGGACGCCGACGATGGCCCAACTTAGTATGTTCGCTGATCAGGCACCGCCGGCCGCTACCACGACGGCTGACCCGGATCGCGTACGTCGCAAGCTCGCTGCTTTTTTGGCCGAAGTGCGCGGAGCCGGCACACGTGGTCTGCTATCGGAACGGCGTCGGCTGATGGCGACCGTTGTACCGCAGATGGTGCGGTGGCTTCCCGAGGAAGAGGCGGAGCGCACGAGGAAGGCTTTCGACGAAGCGCTGGCCGCTTGAAGCGCATGGTCGAGTGGTGCTGTCGGGACTAGGGATGGCAGAAAAACCCCAAAACGCGATGACGCAGGCGGTAACAACGCGGGACGGCCGCAATCTCGCGTATCTCGAAGTTGGAGATCCGCACGGGCCGCTGGTCATCCACAATCATGGTGGACCCAGCAGCCGGCTCGAGGCGCGCCTCTTCGCAAATTCGGCATCGAAGAATCGGTTGCGGCTCATATGCGTGGACCGGCCCGGTATCGGACGGTCCAGCCCGCAAAAAGTGCGGACCTACTCGGGCTGGGCCGACGATCTGACGGCGATTGCCGACGCCTTGGGATATCACGAATTCGGCGTGACAGGTTGGTCGGAGGGTGGCCCATGGGCACTCGCGGCTGCAGCCTACATCGATCCGCTTCGACTGCGTCACGTCAGCAGCATCGCGGGGGGCAGCTACGGTGCATTTGGCGACAACTGGGCCGCGGATCAGCTTTCAAAAGCTGATGCGCTGGGGGGATCTCTCGCGCTGCGTTTCAGTCCCGGCTTCCGTCTCATGTACGCAACACTTGGCATCACCGCCAAATACTTCCGCGGAACCTACGTCAAGCAAGTGCGGCAAGCCGTGAATGACTACGATCAGAAAATCCTGCTTCAACCGGACGATGAAGCGACTTTCGGCGAAGCATCCGCCGAGTGCTTCGCCCAAGGCAGCGACGGGCTGGTTCGCGACAGTACGCTCCTCTATCGGAAATGGGCCTTCGATGTGACGGCCATCGAGCGGCCGGTCCACATGTGGCAAGGAACGGATGATCGACTTGTGTCGGCGTCCATCAACAAGGCCGTGGCCGACCGGATGCCTGGAGCCGTATGGCATCCCGTTGAAGGAGCCGGTCATTTCGTGGCTGTCGGTTCAGCAGACGAACTGTTCGGGGTCGCCGCCGAGGAGTTGGGATGGATGTCGTCGAGATCGCGACGAGACCCGGATGACTAGGGCATGTCGGACCTGATCGCCGTCGACTGGGGCACGAGCTCGCTGCGCGGCGCCCGGCTCGACGCGGTGGGCAGCGTGCTGGAGGAGAAGAGTGCGCCGCTCGGTATCCTCAACGTCCCGAACGGCGACTTCGCGGCCGTCTTTGCGTCGCTGTTCTCCGACTGGATGAAGCCTGCCGGCACCGTCTGCCTGATTTCCGGCATGGCCGGCAGCCGGCAGGGTTGGGTCGAGGCGCCCTATGTCGCCTGTCCTGCCGGACCCGAAGAGCTGAAGCGGCACCTGTACTGGATCGAGCCGGGACGGATCGCCATCGTGCCCGGCCTCAGCGACGAGCAGGAAGAAGTGCCCGACGTGATGCGCGGCGAGGAAGTGCAGATCTTCGGCGCGATGCGGCTCGCCGGCCGCACGGAAGGGCTGTTCGTCCTGCCCGGCACGCACAGCAAATGGGCCACGGTGCAGGGCGGCCGGGTCACCGGCTTTCGCACCTGCATGACCGGCGAATTCTATGGCTTGCTCAGCCAGCATTCTATCCTGGCGCGCACGCTGGAGGCCGACGCGCCGCTGGACGAGGCGGTCTTCCTGCGCGGCGTTGCGCGCGCCGGCAACGGCGAAGGCCTGTTGCACAATGCCTTTGGTGTACGCGCGCTCGCGCTGTTCGGCCAGTTGTCGCCGGCTCGATCGGCGAGCTATCTCTCCGGTCTGCTGATCGGCGAGGAACTGCGGACCCAGGAGCTGCCGTCTGGTCGCGAGGTGATCGCGATCGGCGCGCCGGCGCTCACGGCACGCTACGCTCTCGCGCTCGGGCAGAGGGGCGTCAAGGTGCACACCTTCGGCGCCGAAGCGACATGGGCTGGTGTGAGGGCCTTGCTAACATGACCACCATCGACAAGTTCCGGGCCGCGATGCACGAGCTGCCGCTCGTCGCCATCCTGCGCGGGCTCAAGCCCGCAGAGGTGCCCGCGATCGGCGACGTGTTGGTGGAGGCGGGCTTTTGCCTGATCGAGGTGCCGCTCAACTCGCCGCAGCCGCTCGACAGCATCGCTTTGCTGCGTAAGCGTTTCCCGCAGGCGGTGGTCGGTGCCGGAACTGTGCTGACAGTCGCCGAGGTGCGCGACGTGGCGTCGGCCGGCAGCGAACTCGTCGTGGCGCCAAACTTCGACGGCGACGTCGTGGCCGAGACGGTGCGGCTCGGCATGACCAGCCTGCCCGGCATCATGACGCCCACCGAGGCATTCGCCGCCCTGGGTGCGGGCGCGCATGGCCTGAAACTGTTTCCGGCCGAGCTCGCTTCGCCGGCTGTCGCGAAGGCCTTGTTGGCCGTGCTGCCGAAGGGCACGCAACTGATCCCGGTCGGCGGCGTCGGGGCGGACAATCTTGCGGCCTGGCGCGCGGCCGGCGCCGCGGGCTTCGGGCTCGGCTCGTCGCTCTACAAGCCCGGCGACGATGCGGCGACGGTGCGCGTCAAGGCGGCGGCTATTGTGTCGGCATATCGCGGCGCTTCGACCGCGGGGAGAAAATCATGAAGGTCAAAAGCTACGAGATTTTCCGTTGTGACGCCGGTTGGCGCACCTTCTCGTTCCTGAAGCTCACGACCGACACCGGCCCGGTCGGCTGGTCGGAATACAACGAGAGCTTCGGCAGTCCCGGCCTCTCGGGAGTCATCGAGAACCTGATGCCGAGCGTGATCGGCATGGACCCGATGGACATCGAGCTGGTGAACGCGGTGCTCGCCACCAAGTCGACCCAGTCGCGCGGCGGCGTCGTGCGCCAGGCGATCGCCGCCATCGAGAACGCCCTGCTGGACATCAAGGGCAAGGCGCTGGGCGTGCCGGTCTATCAACTGTTCGGCGGCAAGCTGCGCGACCGCATCCCGGTCTACTGGTCGCATTGCGGCTCCTACCGCATGCGCAATCCCGACATCTGCGGCACGCCGGCGGTTCGTTCCTACGACGACATGGCCCGGACCGGCGAGGAAGTGCGCAAGAGGGGTTTTGGCGCCTGCAAGACCAACATCGCCATGGAGATCGACGGCAAGCTGCGCGCCTACCGGCCGGGCTTCGTCGTCGGCAAGGGCTTTCCGGAGCGCAACTGGGACGCTTTTATCGCGCGCAGCGCCGCGAAGACTGTGGAAGCCTTCCGGGCGGGCTGCGGGCCGGACGTCGGCATCATGCTCGACACCAACTTCCATTTCCGCACCGAAGGTTTCAAGCGCATCGCCGAAGCGGTGGGCCCTGCCGGGCTCACCTGGCTCGAACTCGACGTGCACGATCCGAAGTCGATCGCGCTCATCCGCCGCGATGCGCCGTGCCCGATCGCCTCGGGCGAGACGCTGCTCGAGCGCCGCGACTTCCGGCCCTATTTCGAGAACTACGCCTTCGACACCGCCATCGTCGACGTGATCTGGAACGGCTTCAACGAGTCGCTGAAAATCGCTTCCCTGGCCGACGTCTACGAGGTGAACGTGGCGCCGCACAATTTCTACGGCCACCTCGCCAGCGCCATCTCGGCGCACTTCTGCGCCGCGGTGCCCAACTTCCGCATCATGGAGATCGACATCGACGGCGTGCCGTGGCGCGACGACATCGTCGACCATCCACCGGTGTTCGAGAACGGCGACTACCTCCTGCCCAAGGGGCCGGGCTGGGGCGTCGAGCCGAACGAGGCGGGGCTGCGCAAGTATCCGCCTAAGTCGTACGTGGTCGCGCAGTAGGGAAGAAGGCCGGCGCGATCAACACGCATGGGCGTAATGGGTGATCGTGAGAAACGGCGCAAGGCCGACGGAACGGGCGAGCCCGATCGACGCTTCGTTGTGTTCCTCGACCTGATAGCGTGGCGCGAGGCCGCGCCGCGCGAGTTCGGCGAGCGCCATGCGGACGACGTGCGCGCCCAGGCCTTGTCGGCGGTGCGCAGGCACGGTGACCACGCCGCCCACCTCCCACACCGGGCCGAAATTCTCGAAGGCGATGCAGGCCGCCGCCGTCTTCGTCGTCGTCTCGCCGTCGTGCCCGGCCACGCAGGCGAAGGCCTTGCCGCTCCTCAGCAGCGGTTCGAGCCAGGCCCGGTCGTGGCCTTGCGTCTCGAACAGCCGGAAGGCTTCGTCGCCTGGGGCCGCCGTGCCTGGGGCCGCCGTGAGTTGGACGTCCGGGGCGGGTGAGACTCCGCCAGGAACGGTGAAGGAGATGAACGCGGTGCGTCGCGTGACCGGAAACCGTGCCGCGACGGGCGCCAGGTCGGCCTTGCTCGACAGCTTGAACACGATACCGACGCCCCGGGGAAGATGGGCCAGCAGCGCGGCGGTGAGGGCGGGATGGTCGCTGGCGATGAAGGCAGCGACGGCTGCCTCCGGATAGGCCTGCCGGTCGTAGGGGCTCGCCGAAACATCGAGGAGGACCAGCGTGGCCGTTCCCTGCGGGCCGGCCATCCGGTGGACCCGCACATGCTCCGGGTACGTCAGCAGCTGCTTCAGCAGGACAACGTGGCGCAGCGGGTCGTGGGCAAGCTCGTCGATGACGGCCTGGACGGCCGGGCGCGGGGTCATCCGCCGAGCCTAGAGCGGCTGCAGCGCGGCACTCAAGGCCTTAAGAAGAAGTGGCAGGTTCAGCAGGAAAATGCTATAAATTTTGATAGACTGGCGCTTGCTTCGCGCCGGCCTTTTTCATGTCCGGCGCGATCTCATTTGTGAACACGGCCGACGAGCCGTCCGCCGTTGGTGGATGCCTAATAACGAAGCTGGAACAGCGACTTGGCGATTTCTGGACACGGGCCCCGCGCGGCCTGTCCAGATAGGCGTGGCGCCGAGGGCTAAGACCGCCTGCGGGGCGAGGCTTATCGCGAATTCTGGACAGTCCGGCGACCTGCCGAAAGTGACAGACCGGCGTTAACTTTGCGCGGCGTAGAGACGGTCGAGATCGCCGTCGTCGTAGACGTATTCGGTCGAGCAGAACTCGCACTTTACGGCGACCAGGCCGCGGCTGTCGCGCAGGTCAGCGAGTTCCTCGCGCTTGATCGATTTCAGCACGCCGTCGATGCGCTCGCGGCTGCAGCGGCAGCGCGCCGCGAAGGTCCGGCGCTCGAACAGCCGCGCGCCCTCGGCATGGAACAGGCGGAAGAGCAGGGCCGGGCCGGGCAGGGCGGGGTCCAGCATCTCCTTCTCGGTCGCTGAGGCCATCAGGATGACGGCCTTGCGCCAGTCGTCCTCGCGCTGCTCGAGGTCGACGTCGAGGCGGCCGGCGTCGACCTCGGGCATCTGCTGGACCATCAGGGCTGACGCGCGCCAATGTCCGCCGTCCGCGGTCTCGTCGCGGTGGGCGGTGATCTTGATGCCGGTCGGCAGCTGTTCGGACTGGCGAAAGTAGATGTGGGCGCAGTCGGCGAGCGTGGCGCCCTCGAGCGGCACGACGCCCTGGTAGCGCTCGCTGTGCTGCCCCTGGTCGACGGTGAAGGCAAGGCGGCCGTGACCGAACAGTTTCGGCACGTAGCCGTCGGGCACGTCGGTGTTGCCGGTGCCGAGCGCGATCGCGAGTTTCCAGGAGTCGAACTGGGCATAGCCGCGCAGCGCGCCCTCGCTGGTGAGGTCGGCGACGAGCAGCCGGATCGGCCCGTCGCCGCTGATCTGCAGGGTGAAGATGCCGTCGTATTTCAGCGACGTCGCCAGTGCCGCGCACAGCGTCATCGCCTCGGCGAGCGGTCGCGCCACGGCGAGCGGATAACCATGGCGTTCGATGATGGCGTCAAGCGCCGGACCCAGACGCACGAGGCGGCCGCGGACGCCGAGCGCGTCGAGCTGGAAAGGTAGGACGCGGTCCCAATTCTCGGCCGTGGCGTCGTCGGAAGGTGTGCCCCCCGACGATCCCGTCACGAGAGGCACCAGGCCAGGATGCTCTTCTGGGCGTGCAGGCGGTTTTCCGCCTCGTCGAACACCACCGACTGCGGCCCGTCGATTACGTCGGCGGTCACTTCCTCGCCACGGTGTGCGGGCAGGCAGTGCATGAAGATGGCGTCTTTCTTGGCCTGCTTCATCAGGTGTTGGTCGACCTGGTAGCCGCGCAGCAGGTTGTGACGCCTGGCGGCGCTCGGGCTCTGCGGATCCTCGTCGCCCATCGACACCCAGGTGTCGGTGACGACGCAGTCGGCGCCGCTCACCAGCTTCGCGGGGTCGTGGCCGATCTGGATGCGGCCCTTGGACTTCTCCGCCCACTGCACGACGTCGGCTGGCGGCGTCAGTTCCGGTGGGCAGGCGATGCGCAGCTCGAAGTCGAACTGCACGGCGGCGTGGATCCAGCTCGTCGCCATGTTGTTGCCGTCGCCCGACCAGGTAACCGACTTGCCCTTGATGGAACCGCGATGCTCCTCGAAGGTCATGACGTCGGCCATGAGCTGGCAGGGATGGGTCTTGTCGGTGAGGCCGTTGATCACGGGCACGGTGGCGTACTTGGCCATCTCGAGGAGTTTCTCCTCGACGGTGGTGCGCATCATGATGATGTCGACGTAGCGGCTGAGCACGCGCGCGGTGTCGGCGATGGTCTCGCCGCGGCCGAGCTGGGTGTCGGTGCGGCCGAGCATGATGGTCTCGCCGCCCAGCTCGCGCATGCCGACCTCGAACGACACGCGCGTGCGGGTCGAGGGCTTCTCGAAGATCATCGCCAGCGTCTTGCCGGCCAATGGACGTTCGACGAGCGGCCTGTCGCGCCCACCGTTGGAGCGCGACTTTTTCATCGCCTTGCCCTGATCGAGGATCTGGCGAAGCGTCTTAGGGTCGACCTGGTCCAGGTCGAGGAAGTGTTTGGGTGTCGACATGGCGCGTCACTTGCTCGCCGCTTCGAACGATTCGGCGGCCTTTCCGAGAATGGCCACGCCCTCGTCGAGGACCGCCTTGTCGGCGATCAGCGCCGGGAAGATTCGAACGACGTTCTCGCCCGCCGGCGGCACCAGCATGCCGAGCGACTGCAGCTTGTTCACCATGTCGCCCGCCGGGACAGCCGGGATGCACTGGATGCCCTGGAGGAAGCCCATGCCACGCTGCTCGACGTAGACCTTGGGGTGCTTCTTCACCAGGCCTTCGAGCTGGCCCTTGAGATACTCGCCGCGCTCGCGCACGCCGTCGATGAAGCCTGGCGCCAGCAGGACATCGAGCACCGCGTTGGCCACGCCCGTGGCCAGCGGATTGCCGCCATAGGTCGAGCCATGCGTGCCCGGGACCATGCCGACCGCCGCCTTTTCGGTCGCCATGAAAGCACCGATCGGGAAGCCACCGCCCATGCCCTTGGCGATCGCGGCCACGTCGGGCTTCACGCCCGACCAGTCGTAGCCCCACATCTTGCCGGTCCGGCCGAAACCCGTGTGGATCTCGTCGTAGAACAGCAGCAGGCCGTATTCGTCGCAGATCGCGCGCAGGTCCTTCAGGAACTGCGTCGTGGTCCCGCGGATGCCGCCCTCGCCCTGGATCGGCTCGACCAGGATGCCGGCGGTCTCGTCGTCCACCATGTCGCGCACGACGTTGGTGTTGTTGAGCGGGGCATGCAGATAGCCGGGCGCCGGCGGGCCGAAGCCTTCGAGATATTTCTCGTTGCCGGTGGCCGACAGCGCGTTCAGCAGGCGGCCGTGGAACGCCGCCTGGAAGCAGATCAGCTTGTACCGCTTGGGTTGGCCGTTCATGTACTGGTACTTGCGGATCAGCTTGATGCCGCCCTCGATCGCCTCGGCGCCCGAGTTGCAGAAGAACATGGTGTCGGCGAACGAGACCTCGGCCAGCCGCGTGGCTAGCTTCTCGCCGTTGCCGATGCGGAACAGGTTCGAGGTGTGCCACAGCTTGGCGCCCTGTTCGGCCAAGGCCTTGACCAGGTAGGGATGGCAGTGGCCCAGCGCGTTGACGGCGATGCCGGAGGTAAAGTCGACATAACGTCGGCCGTCCGTCGCGTAGAGATAGTTACCTTCTCCGCGTTCGAACACGACGTCCTTGCGACCGTACGTCGGCATAACAGCCGTAATCACAGCTAGACCCTCCTTCAGAAGTAAAATTCCCCCGCTTTTGGCGGGGGTCGGGCACTATCTTACCGAGGTCGGGGTGTGTCAACGTCAGCTACGGGCGCTGGTGCGCGTCTTGAGAGGCCACAACCCCGATGCTAGGAGAGCCGTCTGCCCGATGGACCCGCTTCCTTCACGCAATAGCAATTTGCCCCAGCGCCGAGCCGATTTCGCCACGGTACCCGAAATTCTGGACTATGCGGCTCAGGGCCAGACCGGCATCTCCTTCTATAGCGCCAGGGGTGAGCTGCTGTCGGCGCTCGCCTGGCGCGAGGTCCGCGAGCGCGCCCATGTCACTGCCCGCAAGCTGATCGGGGCGGGATTTGCCATGGGCGAGCGGCTCCTGGTCACCGCGGACACCTGGCCGGGCTTCTTCGACACCTTTTTCGGCGCCCAGTATGCGGGGCTCATCCCCGTGCCGGTGTCGATCCCGGTCGGGATCGGCGGCAAGGACTCCTACCTCGACCAGCTTCGTCGTCAGCTGGCTTCTTCAGGGGCCGTCGCGGCCGTGGGCATCGACGATCTCGCGGGTTTCCTGGCCGACGCCGCCAAGGACCTCCCGGCAGTTCGCCTGCACGGCGGCAAGGGCATCCTCGATGCGCTGCCCGAGAAGGCGGTCGACCTCAGGCCGCTCGGCCCCGGCGACCTCTGCTACATTCAGTTCTCCTCCGGCAGCACGCGCCATCCGCACGGCGTGCAGATCACCCAGCGGGCCCTGATGGCCAACCTCGCCGGCATGACCGGCCCGGCGGGCCTCGACGTAATCCCGGGCGACCGCGCCGCGAGCTGGTTGCCGCTCTATCACGACATGGGCCTGATCGGCTTCCTGATGGCTCCGCTCATTTGCCAGCTCTCCATCGACTACCTGACGCCGCGTGACTTCGCGCGCCGGCCGATGCAGTGGCTCAACATCATCTCGCGCAATCGCGGCACCATCTCCTACAGCCCGAGCTTCGGCTACGACCTGTCGACGCGGCGCGGCGCGGCGCAGGTGCCGGCCGATCTCGATCTTTCGTGTTGGCGGCGCGCCGGCATCGGCGGCGACATGATTCGCCCCGAAGTGCTCAGTCGCTTCGCCGACGCCTTCGAACCTTCGGGCTTCGATCGCAAGGCCTTCATTCCAAGCTACGGCATGGCCGAGGTGTGCCTGGCGATCACCTTTAGCCCCAAGGGCGCGGGCGTGCGCACCGATATCGTCGATCGTATCGCGCTCGGTAGCGATCAGGCAGCCGTCCCGGCCGCCGATCCGCAGGACGCGCAGCGTGCCCGGAGTTTCGTGCTCTGCGGTCGGGTCCTGCCCGGTCATCTTCTCGAAGTGCGCGGTCCCGACGGCGAGCTATTGGCCGACCGCGGGGTGGGGCGCATCTTCGTCAAGGGTCCAAGCGTGATGCCGGGCTATTTCGGCGAACCGGAGGCCAGCCGGGAGGTGCTTTCGGACGACGGTTGGCTCGACACCGGCGATCTCGGCTATTGGCTGGCGGGCGAGATCGTCGTCACGGGGCGCGCCAAGGACCTCATCATCATCAACGGCCGCAATGTCTGGCCGCAGGATATCGAGTGGGCGATCGAAGCCCGGCGCGTCGTGAAAAGCGGCGATGTCGCGGCCTTCTCCATCGACACCGGCGCAGGCGAGCGCGTGGTCGTGGCGGTGCTGGCCCGCGTATCGGGCGAGGAGGCGCGCGTGGCCTTGGCGCGCGAAGTGGCAGGCGCCGTGCGCGAGGCGATCGCCGTTGATTGCGACGTCGCCCTGGTGCCGCCGCCGACCGGCTTGCCGATGACGAGTTCGGGCAAGCTCAGCCGGGCGCGCACCAAGGCCAACTACCTCGCCGGTCTCTACGCGGTCCCGGGCTCTCCCTCGAAGCCTGTCGCGGCCTGAGGCTAAGCAGTGGACAGGCTGGTCGCGGTCACCGGCGCCACAGGCTTCGTCGGTCCCCACCTTGTCTCCGCGCTGGCCAGGCGCGGCTGGAAGCTCCGTCTGCTGGTCCGGCGCTGGTCGCCACTGCCCTCGCTGCCGGGCGTCGACGCCGAGATCGTGCTTGGCGACCTTGCCGACGAGGGGGCGCTCCGGCGCCTGGTCGATGGGGCCGATACGGTGGTTCACGCCGCCGGCCTCATAAAGGCGCGATCGCCTGTCGATTTCAGGAAAGTCAACGTGGAGGGGACGGCGCGCCTGTCGGAGCTCGCGCCGCAGGCGCGCTTCGTCCTGTTGTCGTCGCTCGCGGCGCGCGAGCCCCAGCTTTCGGCCTATGCCGAGAGCAAGCACGAGGCCGAGCAGGCAGTGGCCGGGCGCGCGGGGCCCTGGCTCGCGATTCGCGCGCCCGCGGTCTATGGGCCGGGTGATCGCGAAACCCTGGCCTATTTTCGTGCCGCTTCCCGAGGGGTGGCGCCGCGGCCCCGGCTCGATAACGCCCGACTGTCCCTGATCCATGTCGAGGACCTGGCCGAAGCCCTGGCAGCGGCTGTCGAACATCGGCCGGCTGACTCGGTTTACGAGATCGATGACGGCCGGGAGGGCGGATACGGCTACAGCGACATGGCGACGGCGGCGGCGACGGCGTTGGGACGGGCTGTGTGGTCGCTGCCGATCCCTCGGGCCGCGATGGAGATCGCCGGCTGGGCCAATGGCTTGCGCCAGTCCTTGGGAGGGCCGCCGCAAATCCTGACCGGCGCCAAGGTGGGGGAGATGTTCCACCCTGACTGGACCGTCCACGACCATCGCCTGGCGGCAACGATCGGATTCAGGGCCCGTTACGATCTCACAGCCGGATTTCGCCACACAGTATTGTGGTATCGCCGCCAGGAATGGCTCTAGGACTTGTGAAACACTGCGTAACAAATTGTTATTTCACAAAGAATCACGGTTTCTGGCACATAGTGCCCATGCCTGCCCCTAGGACCGGAGAGTCGCTCTTGCGCACTGCCCATCAATTGATCGTCGAACACGACGACATCGCCAGCACCCTCGAATTGCCCCGCCTCGCGTCGCGCGTCGACGTGATTCGGGAGATTTGCCGTCATCTGGCGCCGTATCAGGCTGGCGAAAGGCCGATTGGCGGCGCGACCGTCATCGCCAAGGATCTGACCATCGATTCGCTGGCCATCATGGACATGGTCATGGAACTCGAGGACAGCTTCGACGTGTCGATCCCGATGAACCTCGTGGCCGAGATTCATACCGTCGACCAGCTCGCCGACACGATCCTGGATCTGCGCGCCAAGCGCTAGCCAATATGGGTTTGTTCGATCGTCACGCGGGCCTGCTCGAGGCGTACCGCGACGTCCGGACCACGGGGGCCGATCCCTTCCAGATCCGCATGGAGCGGGTGCTGTCGCCCACCGAGGCGATCATCAACGGCCGCAAGATGCTGCTGGTGGGCACCAACAACTATTTCGGCCTGACGTTCGATCCTTCCTGCATGGAAGCCGCCATCGAGGCGATCCGCGCCGAAGGCACCGGCACGACGGGTTCGCGCATCGCCAATGGCAGCTATACCGAGCACGTGCTGCTCGAGCAGGAGATCGCCGAGTTCTACGGCAAGAAGCATTGCATGGTCTTCACGACCGGCTATCAGGCCAACCTAGGCGTGATTTCGACCCTGGTCGGCCAGGGCGACCATCTGCTGATCGACGCCGACAGCCACGCTTCGATCTACGATGCCTGCAAGATGACCCAAGCCGAGGTCGTGCGCTTCAAGCACAACGACCCCTCGAGCCTGGCGTCCCGCCTCCGGCGCCTGGGCGACAAGCCCGGCAATCGGCTGGTGATCCTGGAAGGCATCTATTCGATGCTGGGCGATTCGGCGCCGCTGCGGGAATTCATCGACGTTTGCAAGAAGTACAACGCCTATGTGCTGGTCGACGAGGCCCATTCGCTGGGCGCGCTCGGCGAGACCGGCCGCGGCCTTTGCGAAGCGACCGGCGTGCTGGACGATTGTCACTTCATCGTCGGCACCTTCTCCAAGACCCTGGGCGCCATCGGCGGCTACTGCGTCTCGGACGATCCCGACTTCGACATCCTGCGCGTCACCGTGCGGTCCTACATGTTCACAGCCTCGCTGCCGCCGTCGATCGTCGCGTCCGTCCGGCAGGCCCTGCGGGTCGTGAAAGCCAAGCCCGAGCTGCGCAAGCAACTCTGGGACAATGTCGCCACTCTTTATGACGGCCTTGCCGCGCAGGGCTTCAAGCTCGGCCCGGAGCATGGTCCGGTGGTGGGCGTTCATCTGCCCGACCGGATGACGGCGATCGGCTTCTGGCGCGCCATGCTCGATGCCGGCATCTACGTCAATGTCGCCGTGCCGCCGGCCACGCCCAACGGCGTCTCGCTGCTGCGCTGTTCGGTCTGCGCCGTTCATACGCCGGAGCAGCTCCAGCATATGATCGAGGTCATGACGGGGATCGGCCGTCAACTCGGGGTCATTTCCGGGACGCCGAAACTGCGCGTCGTCGGCGGCAGCCGCTAGGTTCGACACCCGTCTCGCTTGACCTCCCGGCTTGACCGTAAGGCCCGGGCGGTGGATCACCCGTTCATGTTCACGCTGGCGCATCTGTCCGACCCGCATCTGCCGATGCCCAAGGCGCGCGCCCTCGATCTCCTCGGCAAGCGTGCGACGGGCTATCTCAACTGGTGGCGGCATCGTGTGCGCGTGCATGCGCCGGAGGCACTGGCCGGTATCGTGGCCGACATCAAGGCGCAGAAGCCCGATCACATCGCGCTCACTGGCGACCTGGTGAACATCTCGCTGCCCAACGAGTTTGCCCGTGCCTCGCAATGGCTCGTCGGCTTCGACACGCCAGACCGGGTCACCGTCATTCCCGGCAACCACGATGCCTACGTTGCCACGACCTGGGGCGAGGCGCTGGGCCTCTGGGGGGCGTACATGGCGAGCGACGGCAAGCCGCCGGCCGCTGACTTCCGGGCCTTCCCGATCGTGCGCCGGCGTGGGCCGCTCGCGTTGATCGGTCTCAACAGCGGCGTGCCGAAGCCGCCTTTCCTCGCCACGGGGACACTGGGCGAAGCACAGATCGCGGAAGCCGAAAAACTTCTGCTCGATCTTGGACGCCAGGGCCTCTGCCGCGTCGTGTTGATCCATCATCCGCCGCTCACCACCGAATCGCCCTTCAAGCGCCTGACCGACGCGGCGTCGTTCCAGGCCATGATCCGGCGGGTTGGTTGCGAACTCGTCCTGCACGGTCACAATCACCGCAGCGAGATCGCCAGGATCGGCGGCCCGCAAGGCGACATTCCCGTCATCGGCGTCACGTCGGCGTCAGCCGCGCCGGATAGCAAGTATGGGCGCGCCCGGTATCATCTGATCGGCATCGAGCGCGAGGGTGCCGGCTGGCGTATCGCCGTCGATATCCGCGCGCTGAGGGACGATGGCGAAGGGTGCGAGCCTGATGGGCGCATCGTGTTTCAAATTGGCGGAACGGTCGCCAAGGCAGCTTGAGGCGGAAATGGCATCGTCCGACATCGTCGTCACGCCGGTCAGCGGAAAGGCCGACCTCAAGGAATTCATCGGCCTGCCCAAGCGGCTCTATGCCGGCCACAAGGGTTGGGTGGCGCCGCTCAACCTCGAGCGGCAGGAAGCCTTCTCGCCCAAGAAGAATCCGCTGTTTCTGCATGCCGAGGTCCAGTTCTTCGTCGCGCGACGGGCGGGCCGCGTCGTCGGTCGCATCTCCGCCCAGGTCGACCGCGCCTATCTCGACCAATACGCCGACAGCACCGGCCAGTTTGGCTGTCTCGTGGCCGAGGACGATCCGGCGATCTTCGCCGCATTGTTTGCCGCTGCGGAGGCATGGCTCAGGGCCAAGGGCATGGTGCGCGTCACCGGGCCGTTCACCCTGTCGGTCAACGAGGAAGTTGGCCTGCTGGTCCACGGCTTCGACAGCCGCCCGGTGCTGATGGTGCCCTACGATCCGCCCTATGCCGGGGCGCGGGTCGAGGCCTGCGGCTACGTGAAGTCCAAGGACCTCTTTTCCTACGACTACGACGTCCAGAACGCGCCGGAGACGATCGGCCGCAAGCTGCTCGACCGCGCCGGCCTTGCCGGGCGGGTCAAGGTCCGCACCGCCAACATGAAGATATTCGACGCCGAGGTCCGCACCCTGGTCGGCATCTTCAACGATGCCTGGAGCGACAACTGGGGGTACGTCCCCTTCACCCAGGCCGAAATCGACCATGCCTCCAAGGCGTTGCGCCCGGTGATCGTGCCCGAACTCGCCGTGTTCGTGGATGTCGACGATGAGACGGTGGCCTTCATCGTGGCCCTCACCAACCTCAGCGAGGCGACGGTCGACTTCAACGGCGCGCTGACTCCCTGGAACCTGGCGAAGCTCCTGTTCCGGCTCAAGATCACCGATGTCCGAAGCACGCGCGTGCCGCTGATGGGCGTGAAGAAGAAGTTCCGCAATCACCCGCTGATGGGCGCCGGCCTCGCCATGATCGCCATCGACCATCTGCGTGCCAACGGCAAGCGACTGGGCAAGACCTCGGCCGAGCTCGGCTGGATCCTCGAAGACAACAAGGCCACCAACAACATCATCCGCTCGGTCGGCGGCGTTCACTACAAGACCCACCGGATCTACGAGAAGGCGCTGGGGTGAGCGCACAGCCGTCCGGCGCTGGCCGCCCGGCATCGGCCTTCGCCCCCTTCAGCAATCGCGCCTTCCGGCTGCTGTGGACCGCCAACGTGCTGTCCAACACCGGCGGCTGGATGGCGACCACGGGCGCTGCCTGGGAGATGACCAGCCTGACGCAGGAGCCGATCTTCGTGGCGCTGCTGTCGGCCGCCGGCACTCTGCCGATGTTCCTGTTCTGCTTCTTCGCCGGCGTCCTGGCCGACCGGTTCGATCGCCGACGTTACATCATCGTCTGCCAGGTCTGGATGATGGGGGTGGCCGCCACTCTGGCGGCGCTGGCCTTCGCCGGCCGACTCGATCACTGGAGCTTGCTTGGCCTCAGCTTCTGCATGGGCCTCGGCAACGCCATGAATGCGCCGGCCTGGCACGCCGTCGTCCCCGAGATCGTCTCCGGACCCCAGCTGCGGCCGGCCATCGCGCTCAACAGCGCCGGGTTCAATCTTGCGCGCACCGTGGGCCCGGTGGTCGGTCAGGTCCTGCTGAGCCTCGTCGGCGTCTTCATGCTCTTCGCCATCAACGCCGCCACCTATATCGGCGTCATCTTTGCCATGCTGCGCTGGCGCCGCTCGGCCGAAGCGAAGGCTTCCCAACGGCGCGAGGGCCTGGTCGAGGCGGCGCGGACCGGCATTGCCTTCGTCCGCGGCTCCGGCGTGCTGAAGGCGGTATTCGCCCGCGGCCTCTGCTTCTTCGTGCCCGGCATCGCCGTCGGCACTCTGCTGCCGGTGATCGGCCGCTTCGAACTCGGACTGGACGAATTCGCCTTCGGCATCCTCTACGCCGTGTTCGGTGCCGGCGCGGTGGCGGGCGCCATCGCCATGCCGACCTTCAACCGCCTGCTCGGGCCCGATCGCGCCAACATCTGGGCCATGGGCATCCATACCGCGGCCACGCTGGTGATCGCCCTGGTCATGACGCCTCTCGTGGTCGGAGCCTGCATCGCCCTCTCGGGGGCCTGCTGGATCACCGTGATCGCCAACAACGGCACCGCCGTTCAGGCGATCCTCCCCAACTTCATGCGGGCGCGCGGCATGGCGGTACACCAGATGGTGTTTTTCGGGGCCATGGTCGTAGGCTCCCTCCTGTGGGGCAAGATCGCCACTCTGTTCGGAACCCAGGCGTCGCTCATCGCTTCGGCGGTGGCGCTCGTGCCCTTCACGGTGCTGGCGGCGTCGATCCGCCTGCCGGGATCGTCCCTGCCGCGGGCCTGACACGCTTGTGTGCTCTTTCGAACACAAGACCCCCAATTATTTTGCTGAGGAGGAAGAATCCTCTTGTAACGGCGTCGATTAGTTGTAGATACGAAACATACAAGACGCCCAACGCACGTGCCGCTGGCCCTTAGTGGTTACGCAACGACGGAAAGTGTTCTTTTTGGCAGTGCCGGTTTCGAGCCGGTCCCGGGAAGGAGCTTCTGAGATGGTTGCTTACCGCGCGGGGCGCGTTCCCCGTTATAATGTCATTTGCCCGGCGACACTCCGGGCCACTCCCCTCGACCTTCCGCTTCTACGGAACCTGTCTCCGTCGAGTATGGGCTGACGCACGCCGCCCTTTTGGGCGCCGTACGTCGCGTTCGACCTCTCCTGCCGAACCTGCCTGACTATTTTTTGACGGGGAACCCCCCAGCGATGACCGAGCGTATCTTTCGTTATCTCCGCGAGCAGCAGCCCGAGACGCCGTGCCTGGTGATTGATCTCGATGTGGTCGAGAACAACTTCCGCCGCATGCGCGAATTGCTGCCGACGGCGCACATCTTCTACGCCGTGAAGGCGAACCCGGCTGCACAGGTGTTGGCTCGTCTAGCCACGGCGGGGTCCAAGTTCGACACGGCGAGCCGCGGCGAGATCGAGATGGTGCAGGCCACCGGCATCTCGATGGACCGCATCTCCTTCGGCAACACGATCAAGAAGGAAAAGGACATCGCCTGGGCCTACCAGCAGGGCGTGCGCCTGTTCGCCTTCGACAGCGAGGCGGAGCTGCAGAAGCTCGCCCGCGTGGCGCCCGGCGCGCGCGTGTTCTGCCGCGTGCTGGTCGACTGCGGCGGCGCCGAGTGGCCGCTCAGCAAGAAGTTCGGCTGCGCGCCCGAGATGGCCAAGGATCTCCTGCGCAAGGCCAAGACCTGGGGGCTCGATGCCTACGGCATCTCCTTCCATGTTGGCAGCCAGCAGACCGACCTCGAGCAGTGGGACAAGGCGCTGAGCCAAGTCTCGCAGATGTTCTTTGCGCTCGCCGAAGAAGGCGTCGACCTGCGCATGGTCAACCTGGGCGGTGGTTTCCCGGCGCGCTACCGTGCCGAGGTCAGCAGCATCGAGGCCTACTGCGAAGCAGTCAGCCGCGCGCTGGTGCGTCACTTCGGCAACCGCATGCCGGAGGTCATCATCGAGCCGGGCCGTTCCATGGTGGGCGACGCCGGCGTGATCCAGAGCGAGGTCGTGCTGGTCTCGCGCAAGGCGGCCAACGACCGCAAGCGCTGGGTCTACCTCGACATCGGCAAGTTCAGCGGTCTCGCCGAGACCATGGACGAGAGCATCAAGTATCGCCTGCGCACCAGCCGTGACGGCACGCGCGTCGGTCCCGTGGTGCTGGCCGGTCCGACCTGCGACAGCGCCGACATTCTCTACGAGAAGACGGAATACAAGCTGCCGCTGTCGCTGAAGCCCGGCGACAAGGTCGAAATCCTCTCGACCGGCGCCTATACGACGACCTACTCGTCGGTGGCCTTCAACGGCTTCGCGCCCTTGAAGGCGGTCTGCATCTAGCTTCGAACGTTACAGGCTGACGACGCAACGGGGCCTTGAGAAAGGCCCCGTTGCCGTTTATCGACCACTCTCAATTCAAGGACGGGGACGCTTAAATGGCGAAGAAGATCGCGCGCAAGGCCTCCAGCAACAAAGCCTCCGGCAAGAAGTACGTTTCGTTCAAGGGCCGCATGGTCATGATCGGCTTCGGCTCGATCGGCCAGGGCGTGCTGCCGCTGATCTTCCGCCATATCGGCATCAAGCCCTCGCAGATCACCATCATCGCCGAGGACGCCCGCGGCGGCATTCCCGAGACCCGGCGCTATGGCGTCAAGTTCATCGAGAAGCGCCTGACGCGCGCCAACTACCGCCAGACCCTGGCGGGCCTGCTCGACAAGGGCGACTTCCTGGTGAACCTCTCGGTCGAGGTCGCCTCCACGGCGCTGGTCGAACTCTGCCAGGAGAAGGGTGCCCTCTACATCGACACCTGCATCGAGCCGTGGCCGGGCGGCTACACCGATCCGAATCTGTCGGTGTCGCGGCGCTCGAACTACGCACTGCGCGACACCATGCTGAAGCTCGTGCCGAAATATCGCGGCGGGCCGACGGCGGTGATCGCGCACGGCGCCAACCCCGGCCTGGTCTCGCACTTCGCCAAGCAGGCGATGATGAACCTCGCCCGCGACACCGGTGTGAAGGCGGTCGCGCCCACGACCCGTGAGGGCTGGGGCAAGCTCGCCCGCCGGCTCGGCGTGAAAGTGATCCACATCGCCGAACGCGACACCCAGGTCTCGCCCAAGCCGAAGGAGGTGGGCGAGTTCGTCAACACCTGGTCGATCGACGGTTTCGTCTCGGAAGGCGGCCAGCCGGCCGAGATGGGTTGGGGCACGCACGAGAAGGCGCTGCCGGCCGACGGCCGCCGCCACGCTTTCGGCTGCGACGCCGCGATCTACCTCAACCGCCCGGGCCTGCTCACGCGCGTGCGCACTTGGACGCCGCTCGAAGGCGCGTTCCACGGCTTCATCATCACGCACAACGAGGCCATCTCGATGGCCGACTACTTCACGCTGCGCGAGGGCAAGCGCGCCGTCTACCGGCCGACGGTGCACTACGCCTACCATCCCTGCGACCAGGCGATCATGTCGATGCACGAGATCTCCGGGAAGAACCTGAAGCAGCAGAAGCGCCAGCGCCTGATCGTCGACGAGATCACGTCGGGCCGTGACGAACTCGGTGTGCTGCTGATGGGCCACAAGAAGGGCGCCTACTGGTACGGCTCGCAACTCGACATCCACGAGGCGCGCAAGCTCACGCCCTACAACAACGCCACTTCCATCCAGGTCTGCGCGCCCGTGCTGTCGGGCATCATCTGGGCCATCGAAAACCCGGAGCGCGGTGTCGTCGAGGCCGATGAGATGGATTTCGCGCGCAACCTCGAGATCTGCATGCCCTATCTCGGACCGGTCGTCGGCAAGTACAGCGACTGGACGCCGCTCAAGGATCGCGGCGTGCTGTTCCCCGAGGAGCTCGACAAGGCCGATCCCTGGCAGTTCAAGAACTTCCGCGTTTTGTGATCTCTCTCTCTCTCTCTCTCTCTC
>JAQSDW010000018.1:65224-77531 GCA_029946105.1 Reyranella sp.
CGCGTGAGAGGGTTTGACCCTGCTGCTCCAGGTTTGCGCCTATACCGGCCCAAGCTTGGGGAGATAGATGACGGCATTCCTCGACACATGGCGCGCCAGGCTCGGCGAACGCGCCCGCGACATTGACGAGGGTCGAGCCGACATCGAGCCAGAGGGCGAGGTAGACCTACAGCCATGGCGCCGAACCGCTGGTGCTTTGCCTTGCTCGCCCGGCGCAGGTGTTCTCGGTCACATCGGGCATGCGGCTGTCGAAAGAGCCCCGCCAATTGCCCGCAGCCTCACTGCCTAACCGTCGTTTGACATTTCGATCAGCGGCTTTAAGTTTAAAGGCACAATAATACTGCCGCATCCAAAACTGGAGCGGCAACCGGCAGGCTGGTCAACAGCCGTCGGATCACAGGGAGCGAAGATCACGCCAGCGTACGTTTGACGTGCTTCGCCGTGGCTTGGACCTACGGGAGGAAGAAACATGCGCTTGATTGGCAAGTTGGGAATGATGGCGGCTGCCGCGACGGTGGCACTGGGCGTCGGCACGGCCGTGGCCCAGGACAAGAAGGTTCGCGTTCAGATGCAGTCGAATTTCGCATCGACTCTGGCCCTGTTGGGGCCGAATGCGAACTATACGGTCGAACAGATCAAGAAACTGTCGGCCGGCAGCATCGACATCAAGTTCTTCGAGCCCGGGGCGCTGGTACCGCCGGGGCAGGCGTTCGACTCGGTCTCGTCCGGCGCGCTCGACATGGCGTGGGCGACGCCCGGTTACTGGACCGGCAAGGACATCGCCTTCGCCGTCTTCTCCACCGTGCCGTTCGGCCCGGGTCTTGGCGAATATCTCGCCTGGATGAAGGAGGGCGGCGGCGAAAAGATGATGCAGGAGCTGTACGCCAAGTACAACATCCACTCGGTGATGTGCCACCTGATCCCGCCCGAGGCCTCGGGCTGGTTCCGCAACGAGATCAAGACGCTCGACGACCTGAAGGGCTTGAAGATGCGCTTCTTCGGTCTCGGCGCGAACGCCATGCAGAAGTTGGGCGTCTCCACCCAGCTCTTGCAGGCCGGCGAGATCTTCCAGGCGCTGCAGCTCGGCACCATCGATGCCACCGAGTTCTCCATGCCCGTCATGGATCTCAGCCTCGGCTTCTACCAGGTGGCGAAGTACTACTACTTCCCCGGCTGGCATCAGCAGGCGACCGTAGGTGATCTGATCATCAACAAGGCCAAGTGGGATTCGTTCTCGCCCCACCAGAAGGCGGTCATTGAGGCCTCGTGCGACCAGACCGTGCTGCGAGGCATGAGCCTGGGTGAATCGCTGCAGCCCAAGGCGATGATCGAGATGGAGAAGAAGGGCGTGAAATTGATGACCTGGGGTCCCGAGTTCATCGCTGCCTTCCAGAAGGCTTGGGACGAAGTCGCGGTCGAGCAGTCGGCCAAGAGCCCCGAGTTCAAGAAAGCCTGGGACTCGCTCAGCGCCTTCCGCAAGGAATACGCGATCTGGAAAGACCGAGGCTACCTCAAGTAGCCGACGGCGTTGCGTACGCGGCCGCCCCAACGGGCGGCCGCTTCCGTCTGGGGGGAGTTCTTCGACATGCAGGCTTTGTTGAGTGCGAGCGACGCCATCGACCGCGTCCTTGGGAAGATCGCGCGGCTGTTCGGCTGGCTGTTCATCGTTCTGGTGGTGGTCATCTGTTGGGACGTGCTCACGCGCAAGCTCGGGTTCCAGATCCCGGGTTTCGGCTCGACGCCGATCCAGGAACTGGAGTGGCACCTCCACGGCCTGCTGTTCCTGCCCTGGCTGGGCTATGCCTACATCCGCAACGTCCACGTCCGCATCGACGTGTTCACGGGCCACAAGACGCCGCGCCAGCAGGCCAAGCTCGAGATCTTCGGTATCCTCGTCTTTGCCATCCCCTATTGCCTGGTGGCCAGCTACTTCTCCTTTTGGTTCGCCGAGGTCTCGTTCCTGCAGAACGAGAGTTCCGATGCGCCGAACGGACTGCGATTTCGCTGGATCATGAAGGGCTGCCTGTTTCTCGGACTGGTGCTCCTCGATATCGCCGTCGCCTCGGTCCTGTTCCGCAAGCTGGTCATGATCTTCGGCCCCCCCGACCTTGCCGCGCGCGCGTCGTCGCCCGCGGCCAGCCACTAGGGAGGCGACAATGGAATGGATCGCCGATCATCTCTCAATCTTCATGTTCCTGGTGCTCACGTTCATCATGTTCGTGGGCTACCCCGTCGCCTTCGTCCTGGGCGGGGTGGCGCTCGGCTTCGGCGTGCTCGGAATCATGTTCGACGTCTTCCGGCCGGCCCAATTCGGCAGCCTGATCCCGCGCATCTGGGGCCAGGCCGTCCAGAACCAGGTCCTTATTGCCGTGCCCATGTTCGTCTTCATGGGCACGATTCTCGAGAAATCCGGCGTCGCCGACGAACTCCTCAAGGCCCTGCAGGTCATCACCCGCCGCGTCCCCGGCGGCCTCGCCATGTCGGTGACGCTGCTCGGCACGATCATGGCGGCAACCACCGGCATCGTCGGCGCTTCGGTCATCATGCTCACCCTGGTTGCCCTGCCCACCATGTTGGCGAGCGGCTATTCTAAGGAACTGTCGGTCGGCACCATCGCCTCGGCGGGGACGCTCGGCATCCTGATACCTCCCAGCATCATGCTGGTCATCATGGGCGATCTCATGACCCTCTCGGTCGGCACGCTGTTTACCGCAGCGGTTCTCCCGGGTTTGCTCCTGGCCGCCGTCTACCTCGTCTATATCGGTATCTTTGCCTTCCTGAACCCCAAGAAGGCGCCGCCGCTTGCGTCGGACGAGGGGCCGCAGAACGTCGTCGAACTGGGTCGCATGATGTTGCGAAGCTTCCTGCCGCCTGCCTTCCTGATCTTCGTCGTGCTGGGGTCGATCTTCGGCGGTTGGGCGACACCGACCGAGGCGGGCGGCACGGGCTGTGCCGGTGCGCTGCTGCTGGCGTGGTGGAACAAGCGCCTCAACATGAAGATGATGAGGGAAGTGATCGAGAGTTCGGCGCTGACCAATGCGCTGGTGTTCTTCATCATCTTCGGCGCGACGCTGTTCTCCTTCGTCTTCCGCGCCCTGGGCGGCGACGATGTGGTGGCCGAGCTGCTGAAGACGGTGGGTATCGATACCGGATGGGAGATCCTGATCTTCGTGATGGTACTGGTCTTCATCATGGGGTTCTTCTTCGACTTCCTTGAGATCTGCCTGATCGTGCTGCCGATCTTCGCGCCCATCCTCCTGAAGGTCGACTTCACGCCCCACATCGCCGAGAACAAGCACTTCATGGTCTGGTTCGTGATCCTGGTCGCGGTCAACCTTCAGTCGGCCTTCCTGACGCCACCCTTCGGTTTCGCGCTCTTCTACATGAAGGCGACGGTGCCGCCCTCGGTGACGATGATGCACATCTACCGCGGCATCGTTCCCTTCGTGATGCTGCAGGTGCTGACGCTGGCCATGTGTATCTATTGGCCGGAGATCATCCTGGTGCTGCCGCGGCACTTCGGGTTCCTCGACTGACCCGATGACGCCCGATGGCAAGTGCAGGCATTGACTGCACTTGCTCACGAAGAAGTGATGCGTAGATTCAGCAGGAACATGCTATGGATTCCCGTAGGCTGACGCTTGGACTGCGCCGGCCTTTTTCATTCCGGCACGACCTGCCCGCGGCACGCCCGTGGGTTCGCCTTTTGGCCTGGTGCAGCCGCCGCGGGTCCTGACCCGTGGACAGTCCCAAGAACAACCCCGTCTCAACCACACGCCGAATAACTCAGTGGGAACAGACACTTGACGACACCTGGGAAACAGGCGCGCCGGGGTTCGTGCAAAAGAAGAATCCGGGACTCGCATAAAAGTCAATGGAATCAGGCTTATCCCGCATTTGTGGACACCATTCTGGACAACACGCGTTACATTCAGGTGTCCAGAAATAACGGGCGAAAAGCCCGCCGTTACTGGCTTTCCGGCGTGCGGAAAGCTGAATTCGCGGGGATGATTTGGGTGAGGACTTCGGCTCTGGGCGTCCTGCTGTCTAGAAGAAGATGAAGGTTAGCAGCACGAACAGCGGCACGAGAATGGCGCACGACCACGCCATGTAGCCGAAGAAGCTGGGCATGCGGATGCCGGCCTCCTCGACGACGGCCTTGACCATGAAATTGGGCGCGTTGCCGATATAGGAGTTGGCGCCCATGAAGACCGCGCCGCACGAGATCGCCGCCAGCGTGCTGGCCAGTGCGCCCATCAGAACATGGGCGTCGCCTCCCGCAAGGTTGAAGAACACGAGGTAGGTCGGCGCATTGTCGAGGAAGCTCGACAGGATGCCGGTGAGCCAGAAGTACCAGATGTCGTTGGGTTGGCCGTCCGGTCCCGTCACCAGTTCGACGAGGGGAGCCATGGCACCGTCCTTGCCGACCTTCAGGATGGCGATCGCCGGTGCGATGGTGACGAAGATGCCGGCGAACAGCTTGGCCACCTCCAGCATCGGGCCCCAGCTGAAGGAGTTCTCCGATCGCAGTTTTCGCGACGTGAGCTTCATCGACAGCACGCAGATCGCGACCAGGCTAAGGTCGCGCAAGACGTGCTGCAGCTCGAGCGTCACGTGGAAGACGGTGAAGTGCACGCCTGGATTCCAGGTGCCGCTCGCCAGCACCACGCCGACAATGGCGGCCAGCAGGATGATGTTGAAGCCGCCCTCGATGCGCACCGGCGATTCCGGCGTGGGATCGTGTTTGCGACGGCCTTCCTTGCGATACCAGTAGCTGTCGAGAGCATAGAAGACGACGAGCAGGACGATGGCGCAGACCAGCATCTCGCTGAAAAGATGCGAGGTGGTCCAGAAGAAGCTGACGCCCTTCAGGAAGCCGAGGAACAGCGGCGGATCGCCGAGCGGCGTCAATGCACCGCCGATGTTCGAGACCAGGAAAATGAAGAAGACAAAGACATGAATCTTGTGCCGGCGGTCGTCGTTGGCCCGGATCACCGTGCGGATCAACAGCATCGAAGCGCCGGTGGTGCCCATCCAGCCGGCAAGAACGGTCCCGATGGCAAGCAATGCCGTATTCATCGACGGCGAGCCGTGCAGATTGCCCTTGATGTGGATGCCGCCGGTGACGGTGAAGAGCGCCAACAGCAGGACGATGAACGGAATGTAGTCGAGCAGCATCAGGTGGATGATCTCGTAGACCGCGGTCGGCACGCCGTAGATTGCCGCGAAGGGCACGATGACCATCAGGGCCCACGCCGCCGACACCTTGCCGAAATGGTGGTGCCAGAACTGGGGTGTCGCGAGCGGCATGACGGCGATCGACAGCAGGATGCCGATGAACGGCACGATCCACAAAAGACTGAGATGCCGTCCGTCGATTGCCGGCGCGTCTGGGCCGGCAGCGAAAGCGGGCAGGGCGAGGGTCGCAAGGGCGAGGACAAGTGACGGGAGGAGAACTTGGCGCTTCATGACTACGATAAGTACGTGGCGGAAACGCCGCCGTCGACAACCAGTGCATGGCCGTTGACGTAGGAGGCGGCGGGAGAGGCGAGGAACAGGGCGGCGCCCGCGATCTCCGGCGGATCGGCCCAGCGCTTGGCCGGGCAGCGCTCGCGCTGGCGTTCGCCGGCCGGCGAGGCGATCAGCTGGGCGTTGGTCTCGGTGGCGAAGAAGCCGGGCGACAGCGAATTCGACGTGATGCCCGTGGCGCCTAGTTCGGCGGCGAGCGCCCGCGTGAGCGCCGCCAGTCCGCCCTTGGCCGTGACATAGGAGGCGGCTCCTGGCACGGCGAGGTCGGCCACGATCGAGGTGACCAGGATCAGGCGGCCCCAGCGCCGTTCGATCATTCCGGGCACCACCAGCTTGACCAGGGCGTGGGCGGCGTTGAGATCGACGTCGATCAGCCGGGCGAAGTCCTCGGGCGCGATATCGGCAAAGGGCCGGCGGTCGCGCTCGCCGACATTGTGGATCAGGATGTCGATCGGCCCTGATGCGGCCACCTCTGCCGCCATCGTGGTCCGGTCGGCCATTTCGAAAGCCAGCGCATCGGCGGCGACGCCGGCCCGGCGCATTTCCTCCAGCCTGGGGGCGATCCGCTCGCGGCTGCGGCCATGCAGCAGCACGCGCGCGCCTGCCTCGGCCAGGGCCTTGGCCATCTCCCAGCCGAGGCCGCGCGCCGAGCCTGTGACCAAGGCGGTACGGCCGTCGAGGCGGAATTTTTCGGGAAAGGTCGACATGGGAGGGGACATTCGTCTAACTGCGACACCAGAGTTAGCGTCGTATTGGTCAATGCTGCAACTGCCTAAAGTCATCGGTCACCGGGGCGCCGCCGCCTATGCCCCGGAAAATACGCTGGAGTCCTTCCGGGAAGCCAGGCGCCGCGGCGCGACCTGGGTCGAGATCGACGTCAAGTTGACGGCCGATGGCGTGCCCATCGTCATGCACGATTCCTCGCTCAAGCGGACCATGGGCGTCGACCGGCTGGTGGCCGAGACCCCGCGCGCCGACTTGCCTCGGGACGTGCCGACGTTCGAGGAGGCGATCGCCTGCTTCGCCGAGCTGGGCCTGGGCTGCAATGTCGAGATCAAGCCCTGCGAGGGCCGGGAGGTCGAGACGGCGCGTGTCACCGTTGAGACCCTGCGGCGCTCTTGGCCGGCCCAATTGCCGCCACCGCTGCTGTCGAGCTTCAGGGCAGCGTCGCTAGCGGCCGCACGCGAGGCCGCTCCGGAGTTCGCCCGCGCCATTCTGCTCGACGAGATCAAGGATGACTGGCGGCAGCAGGCGGAGGCGGTGGGTGCCGTGGGCGTCAACACCAACGGCAAGCGGCTCACTGCGCCCCAGGCCGTCGAGATCCGCAAGGCCGGCTATGCGCTCAGCGTCTACACCATCGACGACGGCGACGTCGCCCGGGCGCTGATCGGCATGGGCGTGGACTGCGTCATCACCGATGCGCCCGACGTCATCCTGGCCGCCTTCAATTAATCGGGCGTTTTGGGGTTGCCTTTGGTACACAGTCTTGGTCGACTGTCATCAGATTGAAACAAAACAGACACATCGCAGTCTTTGGACCCGTCGATACAACGACGGGACATTACAGGGAGGAATTTGGACCATGACACGCATTCTGCTGTCGTCCGTCGCTGCGGCCGCCGTGCTGGTGAGCGCGCAGGGCGCCGTCGCCCAGACCGAGATCCAGTGGTGGCACGCCATGGGCGGCAACCTCGGCGACACGGTCAACCAGTTGGCAGAGGGCTTCAACAAGTCGCAAAGCGAATACAAGGTCAACCCGGTCTATAAGGGCTCCTACACCGAGACCCTGACGGCCGCGATCGCCGCCTTCCGCGCCAAGCAGGCGCCGCACATCGTGCAGGTCTTCGAGGTCGGCACCGCCAACATGATGGCCGCCAAAGGCGCCGTCTATCCCGTCTATCAACTCATGGCCGACGCCAAGGAGCCGTTCGATCCCAAGGCCTATATCGGCCCGGTCTACGGCTACTATTCGACGACCGACGGCAAGCTGCTGTCGATGCCGTTCAACTCCTCGACCCCGGTGCTCTACCGCAACAAGGAGCTGATGCAGAAGGCCGGCCTCGACCCCAACAAGCCGCCTACAACCTGGCCGGAACTGGGCCAAATGGCCAAGAAGGCCGTCGCCGCCGGCGCCAAGTGCGGATTCACGCCGCAATGGCAGACCTGGACGATGATCGAGAACTACGGCGCCTGGCACAACCTGCCCTATGCGACCAAGGCCAACGGCTTCGGCGGCACCGATATCGAGCTCAAGTTCAACGACGCGCCTCGCATCAAGTTCATCCAGATGCTGGCCGACTGGAGCAAGGACAAGACCTTCGTCTATGGCGGCCGTGAAGGTAAGTCGACGGCGCTGTTCAATGCCGGCGACTGCGTTTTCCACATCGCCTCGTCGGCGTCGGCGGCAGGCATCGAAAAGGCGCTCGGCAAGGAGAAGGTCGCCATCTCGATGATGCCCTATTCGCCCGACGTCGCGCCCAAGCCGCAGAACTCCATCATCGGCGGCGCCACGCTGTGGGTGCTGCAGGGCAAGCCGGCGCCCGAGTACAAGGGTGTCGCCAAGTTCCTGAACTACCTCGCCAGCACCCCGGTGCAGGCCAAGTGGCACCAGGAGACGGGCTACGTGCCTGTCACCTTGGCGGCCGCCGAAGTCACCGAGAAGGCCGGCTTCTACAAGACCAACCCCGGCCGCGATGTCGCGGTGCAGGAGCTGACGCTCAACCCGGCGACGGAAAATTCAAAGGGCCTGCGCATCGGCAACTTCGTGCAGATTCGCGACATCGTCGACGGCGAGCTCGAGAACGTGTGGTCGGGCAAGAAGGACGCCAAGACGGCGCTCGACGACGCCGTGAAGGCCGGCAACGAGCAGCTCAAGCGCTTCGAAGCCGCCAACAAGTAGACTGGCCTTGTCTGTGCTCTTTTTCAGGTTCCTCTCCCCCGCTAGGGGGAGAGGTTAGGTGAGGGGGCAACGACGTGCGTAACCCCCCCACCCGTCCTCTCCCCCTAATGGGGGAGAGGAGACTTGAAGGTGGGACGCGGCCCTAGCCATGGAAAAGCGCGTCACCTTTCACGAACGTTGGCTGCCCTACCTTTTGGTGGGGCCGCAGATCATCATCACGCTGGTCTTTTTCTTCTGGCCGTCTGGCCAGGCGATCTACCAGTCGTTGCTGATCGAGGACGCCTTCGGCGGCAATTCCAAGTTCGTCTTCCTCGACAATTTCATCCACCTCTTCAACGACGATAGCTACTTCGCCTCGGCGCGGCTCACCGTGGTGTTCAGCTTCCTGGTCGCCACCATCGGGCTCGCCGTCTCGCTGCTGCTGGCGGTGATGGCCGACCGTGTGATCCGCGGCGCCACCGCCTACAAGGCCTTCCTCGTCTGGCCGTATGCCGTGGCGCCGGCCGTCGCCGGCGTCCTGTGGGGCTTCCTGTTCAATCCGTCGGTCGGCATCATCGCCTGGATGCTCCAGGGCATCGGGATCGAATTCAACTACGTCACCAACGGCAACCAGGCCCTGCTGCTGGTGGTCATCGCCGCGGTATGGAACCAGCTAAGCTACAATTTCCTGTTCTTCCTGGCCGGCCTGCAGTCGATCCCGAAATCCCTGATCGAGGCGGCGGCGATCGACGGTGCTGGGCCCGGTCGGCGCTTCTGGGACATCATCTTCCCGCTGCTCTCGCCCGTCGGCTTCTTCCTGCTGGTGATCAACATCATCTATGCCTTTATCGGTACTTTCGGTGTGGTTGATTCGCTGACCAAGGGCGGGCCGGGCAAGGCCACGGAAATCCTGGTCTTCAAGGTCTACAACGACGGCTTTCGCGGCCAGGATCTCGGCGGCTCGTCGGCGCAGTCGGTAGTCCTCATCACCGTGCTCGTGATTCTCACCGTCATCCAGTTCCGCTTCATCGAGCGCCGGGTGCACTACTGATGGTCGAGAACCGGCCCTTTCTCACGCTGCTGAGTCATCTCGTCGTCATTCTTGGCGTGGCCATCATCGCCTTCCCGGTATGGATGACCTTCGTGGCCTCGACGCACAGCCAGCAGACCATGCTGCAGTCGCCGATCCCGTTGCTGCCCGGTCCCCACATGATCGAGAACTACACCCAAGTGCTGACGAAGGGATATGGCCGCGTCGGCAGCACCGCGGTCACGATGACGCTCACCAACAGCCTGATCATGGCGCTGGGCGTCGCCATCGGGAAGATTGCCATCTCGATCATCTCGGCTTTCGCCATCGTCTACTTCCGCTTCCCGGGCCGGATGTACATCTTCTGGGCGATCTTCGTTACCTTGATGCTGCCGGTCGAGGTCCGCATCGTGCCGACCTACGGCGTGGTGGCCAATCTCGGCATGCTCGACAGCTACGGCGGCTTGATCATCCCGCTGATCGCCTCGGCCACCGCCACCTTCCTGTTCCGGCAGTTTTTCCTGAGCGTCCCCGACGAACTCACCGAGGCCGCCCGCGTCGACGGCGCCTCGCCGATGCGCTTCTTCTGGGACATCCTGCTGCCGATGAGCCGGACCTCGATCGCGGCGATGTTCGTCATCCAGTTTATCTACGGCTGGAACCAGTATCTGTGGCCGCTGCTGATCACCACCAAGGAAAGCTATTACACCGTGGTCATGACGGTCTCGCGCCAGGCCAACGTGGTCGATTCGGTGCCGGCCTGGAACCTGCTGATGGCCATGGCGATGCTTGCCATGCTGCCGCCGGTCCTGGTCGTGGTCTTCATGCAGCGCCAGTTCGTGCGCGGCCTCGTCGAAACCGAGAAGTAGGCGAAACGGAGAAGTAGGCCATGGCGCAAGTCCACCTGCGCGGCGTCAAGAAGAGCTATGACAAGCTCGAGGTCATCCATGGCATCGACATGGAGATCGCCGACGGCGAGTTCATCGTCATCGTCGGACCGTCGGGCTGTGGCAAGTCCACCCTGCTGCGCATGGTGGCGGGCCTGGAGCGGATCACCGGCGGCGAGGTGGCGATCGGCGATCGCGTGGTCAACGAGCTGGAGCCCAAGGATCGCGACATCGCCATGGTGTTCCAGAATTACGCGCTCTACCCGCACTTCAGCGTCTACGAGAACATGGCCTACGGGCTCAAGATCCGCGGCCTCTCGAAGGCCGAGATCGATCAGCGCGTGCAGAAGGCGGCCAAGATCCTCGAGCTCGGCCCCTTCCTGCAGCGCCGGCCGCGCCAACTCTCCGGCGGCCAGCGCCAGCGCGTCGCCATGGGGCGCGCCATCGTGCGCGAGCCCGCCGTGTTCCTGTTCGATGAGCCGCTGTCCAATCTCGACGCCAAGCTGCGCGTGCAGATGCGCCTCGAGATCAAGCGCCTTCAGCGCGAATTGGCTGTCACCTCGATCTACGTCACCCACGACCAGGTCGAGGCGATGACGCTGGCCGACCGCCTGATCGTCATGAACGCCGGCATCGCCGACCAGATCGGCACGCCGATGGACGTCTACGATCGTCCGGCCTCGGTGTTCGTCGCAGGCTTCATCGGCTCGCCGTCGATGAATTTCCTCGCCGCCAAGGTGTCGGCCGGCGGCAAGGCAGTCGAAATCGCAGGCCTCGGCATCTCCGGCGTGGCGCTGCCGCTCGCCCGCCCGACTTCTGCGCCGGGCGGGACGGCGGTGGCGCTCGGCATCCGGCCCGAGCACCTGCTGCCGGCAGCGGACGGTCCGCTCGAATTCACCATCGAGCTGGCCGAGCCGCTGGGCGCGGATACGCTGCTGCACGGCCATTTCGGCGACGCGCGCGAGCTGGTGACGGTGCGCCAGGGCGGCCACGTGCTGGCCAAGCCTGGCGACAAGCGCCGGTTCCGCGCCGATCCCGGCCACCTGCATCTGTTCGATTCCCAGACCGGCAAGCGCGTCGCCGACGCCTGAGGGGCTCGCCGCCGGGAGCGCGCCCTAGCGCCGTTGTGCGGCGAGCGCGCGGGCGAGGTGAGGGGCCAGGAGTTCCGCGACAGCGGCATGCCCCTGCGCCGTCCAGTGCCCATCCTGCGGGAAATAGAGACCGGCGCTGCCTAGCGCACGCATCGGCGTGGCGAGCTCGATGAGCTCTGTCCCATGTTTAGCGAATATCGCCGCCATCCGCTTGGCCGGGAGGTCGATGTCGATGTCCGCCGGCGGGGCCGGCCGTTTCCACCCGACCGCGGTCCAGGTCGAACCGGTGACCTCAACGATCGACGGTACGAGAAAGGGCACATAGGCGATGCCCTGCGCCCGCAGCGTCCGGATCGTTTCGCCCACGATGTCGTCGGTCAGGGCCCACAGCGCCTCGTCAGGCGTCTTGCCCGGCCTGAAATAGTCTACCCATTCGCTCGCCCGCTCGATCACGTCGCGGTTGAGCAGGGCGCGCGCCACCAGGGCGATGAACTGGGAGTCGAGCGGCGGATGCTCGAGCCAGTCCGACCTGAGCTTGAGCACACCGCGATCATTCACCTTGATCTTCGAATCCTCGACCGCCTGCAGCGTGCCGTCGGCCGCGCGCACGAGCCGGTGGTTGAACAGCGTGCGGATGTGCATCCAGTAGGCACCCTGCACCACGATGATCGGTCGGTAGCGCTCGATCATCTCCTTCATCAGGACGAGTTGCTGGTCAGACGCATACATCCAGTGGCCGGCGTTCACGATCCTGAGCCGCGTGCCTGGCCGCTTTTCCGCGACCAGGTGGGCCAGCAGCTCGGAATAGCGCTGTTCCTCGGTGACGCCCCAGCCGAAGGTGAAGGAATCGCCGATGAAGAGCACGGTCGTGGCGCCGACCGCGTCGGGCGGG
>JAQSDW010000019.1 GCA_029946105.1 Reyranella sp.
CTCATGGCGGCCAACGGCCACTCCGGCTGGCGTGTCGACTGGAAGGCCGACATCAAGGTGTTGGCGGCGACGAACGGATAGCCCAGGCCGACGATGGCGAGATAGCCGACCGCCGCGGCGAGGATCGCCGGGTCGTGACTGAACAGGCCCATCCAGAGGCCGGGTGCGCCGATTGCCAGCGCGCTGACTGAGGCCATGACACAGGCCGAAAGTCCGACCGCGATCCAGGCGATGCGGGCGGCGCGGGCGAACTGGCGCGCGCCGATGTTGCTGCCGACCATCGCGAGCACTGCCGCACCCAGGCCGAAGTTGAGCGGATAGAGCAGATATTCCAGCCGCACCGCCGCGCCGAACGCGGCGAGAGACGTGGTGCCGAGCACGCCGGCGTAGAAGGTGAGCGTCGCCAGCGCCACGTTGTTCAGCACCGGCGCCAGCGACATCGGCGCGCCCACGCGCAGGATCTCGCCGAACAGGCGGCGCTCGAACCTGAAGCCGCCGAGCGACAGAGCGACCGACGTCCGGCCGGAGGCGAGGTACCAGGCGAGCACCGCGGTCGAGGCTGCGAAGGAGATCACGGTGGCAAGACCGGCGCCGGTGATCCCGAGCGCGGGGACCGGGCCAAGGCCGAACACGAGGGCCGGCACCAGTGCGATGTGCAGGAGCTCGGCACCGACATAGACATAGGCCAGGATGGCCACCTGTCCGGTCGCGCGCACGACGCTCGTGAGCGTGCCGAGCAGCCAGTAGGCCAGCGCCCCGGCGAAGATCACGTCGGAATATTCCAGTGCCGCGGCAAGGATCGGTCCCCGTCCACCCATCAGACCGTAGATGCCGGGTCCGGCGAGCAGGAACACCGTGCTGAACAGCACCGCGGCGCCTGCAGCGATCGCCAGCGCATGGACCACGAGCGAGGCGGCGTCCTGGTGACGTCCGGCGCCGATCGCCCGCGCGATGGCAGCGGCGATCGCGCCGCCCATGGCCATGTTGGCCATTTGCTGCATCAGCATCAGCAGCGGAAACACCAGCGCGAGGCCCGCCAGCGAATCGAGGCCGAGCCGGCCGACGAAATGCGCGTCGACGCTGGGCGTTCCCGCGATCAGCACGACATTGACCACCAGGTTGGGCACCGCCAGACGCAGCAGGGTGGAAACGATCGGGCCTTCCAGCATCAGCCGCGTGCGCGCGGCGGCAGGCGAGGCAGGCTTCGCGGCGGTGTCGGTCATGGCGCGCCTCACATCTTTGGCGGCCAGTTGTGCGTCTCGCCGGCGAGGCTGCGGCACCAGGCATAGAGCGCGTCGTACATCACCATGCCGTGCTTCAGCATCTCGTGGTCGTCGGTGTAGACGTGGCTGAGGCCGAGCGAGATCGCGAACAGGCCAGCCGACTGCGGCGTGAGATCGAGGCGCGACGTGTCGGCGCCGCGCACGATGTCGGCCAGCTTGTCGAGGCCCGGGGCGGCGAGTTTGTACTCGGCGATGAAGGCGTCGAAGCTGCACTTTTCACCCACATGGGTGAACTTCACGCCGGGGATGTCATACGGCGTCGCGCCGGTTTCCTGGGCGGTGGCCAGCACCTTGTCGGCTGGCACGTAGAGGAACTCCGGCTCCTTCTCGATGAAGCGTTTTATCAGCCACGGGCAGGCGATGCGGTCGATCTTGGGACGTTCGCGGGTGACCCATTTCATTACTTTTCTCCTTCTGTGATGGGCTCGGTGGGCAGGCCGTCGGCGCGCCAGGCACCGATGCCGCCGGCGACAGCCACGGCGTCGATGCCGCGTTCGCGCAGCTTGGCGGCGGCGTCGCCACCGATCTCGAAGCCCCAGGCGCAGTAGACGAGGACCTTGGCGCCCGGCGGCAGGGACGCGGCCACTTCGTCGACCTTGTCGGGCGGGGCGCGCCGCGCGCCGCGCAGCCGCACCGGCACCGTCGTGGCGTCGGCCTCCAGGCGGGCATCGATCACGATGAGGTCGGGATCCGTATCGAGCATCTTGCGCGCGTCGGGTGTCGTGACCGTGTGCGGCTTCTTCTCGGGCGTGGTGCCTTCGAAGCGCGCGGCCACGCGTGCCCAGGCGATGTTGGCCATGAAGGCATCGACATAGGCGCCGACGTTGGCGCCGAAATCGAGGTGATAGGAGTGCTCGTACATGTCGAGCGCCAGCAGAGGCGTGCCGCCGGCCAGGCCGTGCGTATGGTCGGCCGCCCAGACATTGGAGAGCGTTCCATCGCCATCGCCTCGGGGGGGCGAGCGCGTCAGCAGCACCCAGCCCGAGCCGCCGCCCAGCGCCTTACCCATGGCGACGAACTCGGCGCGCCACCTGGCGAGCGATTCGAAGTCGCGCGTGATCGCCTCGGCCAGGGGGCCTTGAGGGTCGCCGCCGCCGCCCTCGCCCAGCGAGTCGAAGTAGACTTCGTGCAGCAGCATCGAATTGTTGGCGATCAGCTCTTCGCGCTTCAGCCCGTTGAGGCGAAAACCAGGCGTCGTCGCGGGATCGAGGCTGGCGAGCTCGCCCTTGATGGCGTTCAGCCGGCGCACCGCGCCGCCGTAGTTGTTCTCGTAATGGCTGGCGATCAGCCGGGGAGAGAGGCCTTTTAGGCGCGGCGGCTTGAAGGAGATCGGGCGGGCATGGAAAGACATTGCGTTCCCTTCGGTGATACACTCGTTTCATCGGCAACATACGCTTGTCCAATCGGAACGCAAGAGAAAAATGATACAAGTGTTGCATTTTCTATGTGTGGTATGATACGGATGCACAATGTCGACTAATGAGACCCCGGAGGGCGCGCGGTGGCTGCTGTTGATCCATCAGCTGCCGGCGAAACCCGCCTATGCGCGGGTGAAAATCTGGCGGCGCCTGAAGGGGCTGGGCGCGGTCACGGTGAAGAACTCGGTCTATGCCCTGCCGGCCAATGCCGAGACGCAGGAAGACTTCGCCTGGCTGGTCAAGGAGATCGCCGAGCTGGGCGGCGAGGCCTTCGTCGTCGAGGCAGCCCTCGTCGATGGACTGAGCGATGGCGACGTCCAGGCGCTGTTCGATGCCGCGCGCGATGAGGACTACGCCGCAGTGGCGACGACGGCGCGTGAGCTTGCCGGCACCGGTGTGACGCACACCGAACTTGCGACCCAGGTGGCGCGGCTGCGCCGCCAGCTCGACGAGATCGTGGCCATCGATTTTTTCGGCGCCGACGGGCGCGAACCGGCCGAGGGGCTGGTGACCGGCCTCGAAGCCGGCCTGCACAGGGAGGGCGACGCCGTGAGCGCGACCGAAACCAAAGCCACGCCGCATCCCCTGCCAAATATTTTGAAGGATCGTCTCTGGGTCACGCGACAGGGCGTGCAGGTCGATCGCATCGCCTCGGCCTGGCTGATCCGCCGGTTCATCGACGCAGGCGCGCGTTTCAAGTTCGTGGCCGGCGCCGGCTACCTGCCGCAACAGGGCGAGCTGCGCTTCGACATGTTCGAGGGCGAGTTCACGCACCAGGGCGACCGTTGCACCTTCGAGGTGCTGGTCGCGCACGCGGGCCTCGCCGATCCGGCGCTCGACGCGATCGGCGAGATCATCCACGACATCGATCTCAAGGACGACAAGTATGGCCGCGAGGAAGTAGCCGGCGTCCGCAGCCTCATCGCCGGCATCGCTTCATCCAGCGCCGACGATACCCAGCGCCTGGCGCGTGGCGCCGTCCTCCTCGACGATCTCTACAATTCGTTCGCAGACAGGCAAGGCAGCAGGAAATGAAAGACCACGACGTTCCCTTCTCCGAAGCGATGAAGGTCTGGGCCCGCGTCGCCGCCCTCTCGTTCGGCGGGCCGGCGGGGCAGATCGCGGTGATGCATCGCATCATCGTCGAGGAGAAGAAGTGGATCGGCGAGCAGCGCTTCCTGCAGGCCTTGAACTACTGCACGTTGCTTCCGGGCCCCGAGGCACAGCAGCTCGCCATCTACATCGGCTGGCTGATGCACAAGACCAAAGGCGGCCTGGTGGCCGGCACCTTGTTCGTACTGCCGGGCCTGCTCGCCATCATGGCGCTGTCCTGGATCTACGTGCTGCTGGGCAAGGTGACGCTGGTCCAGGGCCTGTTCTTCGGGCTGAAGGCCGCCGTGCTGGTGATCGTGGTCGAAGCGGTGCTGCGCGTCGGCAAGCGCGCCTTGCGCAACAACGCCATGCGCGCCATCGCGGCCGCGGCCTTCATCGCCATCTTCTTCTACGACGTGCCGTTCCCGATCATCATCATCGGCGCCGGCATCATCGGCTTCGTCGGCGGCAAGCTCGGCTGGCCGGCTTTCCAGACCGGCGGCAATCACGGCAAGGTGGGTGACAGGCAGATCGCCGATGCCGATTCGCTGCTGGGCGAGGAGACGCCGACCCATGCCCGGCCCAACCTGCGCTGGTCTTTGTCCGTCGCCACTGTCTTCCTGGTGCTGTGGCTGGTGCCGGTGGCGGCGCTCTATTTCGGCCTGGGCGGCGACAATGTCTTCGCCCAGATCGCGGTGTTCTTCAGCAAGATGGCCGTGGTCACCTTCGGCGGCGCCTATGCGGTGCTGGCCTATGTGGCGCAGCAGGCGGTCGATCACTACCAATGGGTCACCGCGGGCGAGATGCTGGACGGGCTCGGCATGGCCGAGTCGACGCCGGGTCCGCTGATCATGGTGACGCAGTTCGTGGGCTTCCTGGCCGCGTGGCGTGCGCCGGGGGCGATGCATCCGCTGCTCGCCGCGACGCTGGGCGGCCTGCTCACCACCTGGGTCACCTTCACGCCGTGCTTCCTCTGGATCTTCTTCGGCGCGCCGTTCGTCGAAATGCTACGCGCCAACAAGGCGCTGTCGGCGGCACTTGCCGCTATCACCGCGGCCGTGGTCGGCGTGATCCTGAACCTCGCCGTCTGGTTCGGCCTGCAGGTGCTGTTCGCCGAGCTCCGGCCAGTGGTCTACCTGGGCGCGGCGGTCGACCTGCCGGTGCTGGCCTCGGCCAACCTCCCGGCCATGGCGCTGGCGGCGGCCTGCGCGGTGGCCATCTTCCGACTGAAGTTCGGCATGATTTCGGTGCTGCTCGCCGCCGCATTGGCCGGCGTCGTCTACGCGCTGTTCTTATCCGCCTGACGTGTCAATTCCCTCATGCTAGCTAGAGGCATGACCGACACCCCATCATCTGCCGCTCCCTCGGCTCCTCCGGCATTGCCGGACCGCCTGTCGACCAACCCCAAGAGCCCGCACTACGACGAGGCGCTGCTGACGCGTGGCGTCGGCATCAAGTTCGACGGCGAGGAGAAGACCAACGTCGAGGAATATTGCGTGAGCGAGGGCTGGGTCCGCCTCGCCGTCGGCAAGACGGTCGACCGCAAGGGCAATCCGCTCACCATCAAGCTCAAGGGCAAGGTCGAGCCCTACTTGCAAAAATAGGCCTGCAGAAACAGGTCCTGCCGGCGCAGCCAGACGCCGCCGCCTGCGTTGCTCCTCGTAATCAAAGGAGCAACCCATGACCACCAAGCCTGGTCCGAAGGACATCGACAAGGACCGCCTCGAGGGCGAGGGCAGCTACAGCGGCACCCGCGCCTACAACAAGGCGACCAAGGAATTCATCGACACCGGCAAGGTCGACAAGGCGGCCCGGGATGCGCGTCGCGCGCTCGATTCCGATGAGGCGTCCGAGCTTGCGGCGGCCGAAGCCCGCGGCAAGGCCGGCGATCCGAAAGGACAGCGCAAGCGACCGAAATAGCTACCTGAGCAGTTACCATCGGCCGAACGGCACGAACCGGCCGCGGCGCATCGGCTGGTCGGTGAACAGCACCAGGAAGAGTTGGGCGAAGAGCGGGCCCAGGCGCGGATCGTCCGGGCCGGCCGCTTCCGTCCAGCCCGTGGTTTCCGACAGGGCGAGATCGTTGCGGCAATAAACGCCGTAGACATAGACGCGGCCGGGCGTGCCGGGCTTCAGGCGCGTCACGCCGTTGCACACCGAGCCCGAGCCGAGATCGTTGGCCGGATCGAAGATCAGCACCAGCCGGTAGTCGGGATGGGGTTCTTCGGCCGGCTGCGCGTAGGTGAAGGTGAGCGCGGGGCGCGGCTTGTTGGCCTGCATCACCGGCAGCAGGCGGGCCTTCACCTCGTCGATCGGCAGCGTCGGGAACGGGTTGCCGGCCGTGATCACGCGGAAGGTCTTGCCGTCGGTCGCCCACCAGAACTCGCTGAAGTCGTACTGCGGCGCATAGTTGTAGCCGCCCAGCGTCGGCCCCGCGTTTTGTCCCGCTCTCTGCCCTGGCATCTGTTCGGGCATGCAGCCGGCGAACGTGACGGCGATCAGCGAGACGGCCAGGACGCAGACACGACGCATGAAGGGTTCTCCGCAGGGTTCCCCTTTCATGAACGATTTCGATGCGGCGCGGTTGCCGCAGGCGCGACCACGCGGCTCAGCCGATGATCAGCAGGAGCCGGCGAACCTCCTGGCGACCTTCGCTCGAGGGCAGTTGCTCGGCCGGGCGGGCGGGGGGCGGCTGCTGGCCGCTCATCAGGAGATCGTGGAGGTGCTGCCGCATGCTCCGCGTGAGCTGGTGGACGACCTCGTCCTCGGTCCGCCCGATCGCCGTGGCGCCGGGCAGATCGGGCACCCACCCGATGAAGCGACCGTCGTCGGTACGCTCGATCAGTGAATAGTAGCAGGCGTCCAGCATGGCTTTTCCCCCCTGCCGCAATCATGCGAACGGCAGGGGAGGCGTCTTTGACCGAGATCAATCTTTCGCCGAATGACGGTGCCTCCCACATCGTACACAGGCCGGCGCTCGGATCAGGGTTGTCGGCGTCGATTACGAACTCGCCATCGTAGCGCAGGTAGAGCGAGGTCCCTCGGCAATGGCGGATCTGCCGCCGTATGCAGGCGAACGCTTCCCGGCGACGGATGAGGGAACGATCAGTCCGCAGCCCGCTCTTCGGGCTCACTGTCGTTGGCGGCATCTCCGGGAAGATGGCAAGTGGCGAAGGCTGCGTCGATGACGGCGAGCTTGGCGGCCTGGGCCCTCGTGTACTCGCGGTGGAAGCCATCCGAGATCCACATCACCGACTGGCCGCGCTTTCCCAGCCAGCCGATGCTGCCCATCTTTTCGGCGACGGCGAGCTTGTGGGCGAGATGGGTTGCGGAGAGCTTGAGCCACCCGGCCATCTCGGCGGCAGACACCACCGCGGTCGGGATGCGCTCGGCGCCGGGCTCGATCTCGCCGATGCCGGCAATCAACCACTCCACGACAACGCTGCCGACGGACCCGGCGGACAGCCGGGAGGTTTCCTCCGCCGCGCGGACGCCGGCGGCGGAGAGAAGGCCATCGGCGATGAGAGGCTGGAGGGTGGCGAGCGCTCCCGGGTTGGCGAGGAAGGTGGCCACCCGATGGCCGCCATCGAGCTTGTCGAGCGTCGCGAGATGAACGGCGACCCAGCCGTGGACCGCGTCGATGCTTTCCCGGGTTGGCTCGAGAGGGCGCCGGCGCCGGTCCGCGACGGCGGGCACCTGCCGCGCATAGCCGTGCTTCAGCATTTCCTTGAGGAAGGCGCTGGCGGTGTCGCGGCTGGCCACGTCATGCAGTGAGACGAGTTCGACGAAGCGCGCGGCGTTCAAACCTTCACCTGCGCCGCTCGCGCGGAAGTAAAGAGAGAAAGCTGCGTGCGCCATCAGCCATCGCGGCTGGGTGGCGAAGACCGTGGCCCGTTGCGGGTTGCTCTCGTAGGCCTGGACGAGCAGCCCGGACTGTTCACGGAGGTAGCGGTGGAAGGCGGGATGAGCGGAGATGACGTCGACGGTCAGGACCTGGCGAGCGCCTTGCCAGCCGATCCCCGAGCCGATCCCACCGCCGATCCCAGGGACCCGTATCGCCTCGCTCGACTGCATCTCTTCCATACGATTATCAGGCGCCCAAACAAATTGCACTGGGGCCAATCATCGCTCAAGTGCGGCGGTCGAGCCACTGCGCGATCGTTGCAGAACTGGCCAAATCTGCCGGATTTTTGGCCAG
>JAQSDW010000020.1 GCA_029946105.1 Reyranella sp.
AGTACCGCCGCGGCTACAAGTTCTCGACCTACGCGACGTGGTGGATCCGTCAGGCGATCACGCGCTCGATCGCCGACCAGGCGCGCACCATCCGCATTCCGGTGCACATGATCGAGACCATCAACAAGCTGGTCCGCACCAGCCGCCAGATGCTGCACGAGATCGGCCGCGAACCGCAGCCCGAGGAGCTGGCCGAGAAGCTCGGCATGCCGCTCGAGAAGGTGCGCAAGGTACTGAAGATCGCCAAGGAGCCGATCAGCCTCGAAACGCCGATCGGCGACGAGGAGGATTCGCATCTGGGCGACTTCATCGAGGACAAGAACGCCGTGATCCCGCTCGAGGCCGCCATCCAGGGCAACCTGCGCGAGAGCACGACACGGGTGCTGGCAACGCTGACGCCGCGCGAGGAGCGCGTGCTCCGCATGCGCTTCGGCATCGGCATGAACACCGACCACACGCTGGAAGAAGTCGGCCAGCAGTTCTCGGTCACCCGCGAGCGCATTCGCCAGATCGAGGCCAAGGCGCTGCGCAAGCTGAAGCACCCCAGCCGGTCGCGCATGCTGCGGAGCTTCCTCGACCAGGGATGATTTCCGAGCAGGCCGCCGATCGCGTCATCCACGCGCTCGGCATCGGCCTGGGAACGATCGGCGCCGTCGCCCTCGTTGGGGTGGCGGCGATCGACGGTCAGCCGGGCGATCTGGCCCCTGTCCTGATCTATGCCGCGGGCCTGCTGGCCATGCTGGGCTGCTCGGCGGCCTACAACGTCTTCCACACCAGCGGGCAACGCGAATGGCTGCGGCGCTTCGATCATGCCGCGATCTTCGCCATGATTGCCGGCACCTACACGCCCTTCACCACACGCCTGGCCAGCGGCTGGTCTTCAGGTCTCACCGCCGTCATCTGGGCGATCGCCGCAGCAGGCATCGCCCTCAAGCTTTGGCAGCCGCGCCGGATCGAAACCATCTCGATCGTCCTCTACCTGGCGCTGGGCTGGATCGGCCTGGCGGCGGCCGGGCCGTTTATGGCGGCGCTCGATGCCCGGACGCTTGTCCTGCTGGCGTCGGGCGGGATCGTCTACACAGCCGGCGTCATATTCCATCTCTGGCGCCGGTTGCCATATCAGAACGCCATCTGGCACGGCTTCGTGCTTGTTGCTGCAGGCATTCACTATCTGGCCGTTCTGACGGTCTTTCCGGCGCTGGTCTGAACGGCAGCGCAACCAACCCGTCATTCGACGTTGCCGTCGCGCCGATCTCCGGGATGAGGCGCCATGGCTGACGTTGACGCGACGGTACACAAACCAGGATGGCGACACGCCGTCGGAGCTGCCCTCTGCTTGGCCGTCGTTGGGGTCGGCGCCTATTTGTATTCGTACGGAGGCCAGGCCAAACCGACGGAGGCGGAAGCAGAACCGGCCCAAGCGGCAGCGCCTGCCGTCGCCGCAGCAAAGCAAAAGACGCCTGCCGACGAGCCCGCCATCCCTTCCTCGATCGTGACCGATCAAGCGCGAGAATTCGTCGGTAAAGCCCGCCGTCTGGCAGCCTCGGGCGACTTTGCGGGCGCAGAAGCTGCGCTGAAGAAGGCAGAGGAGGTAGCTCCCGGCGTAGACGAAACAGCGCAAGCACGACAAGCGATCGCGGAACTGAGCAAGCCGGAGGGACAACTCGCCGCCCAGCTCAACCGCGCTCGCAGCGCCCTCGAACTCGGAGACGATGCCGTCGCCGAACAGGCGATCGCCGAGGCCGAGCGTCTCAATGCCCCGGCGTCAGCGATTGCCGAGCTTCGCGCCAACCTGCAGGCGGCGCAGCAAAAGGATACCCACCAGAACGACCATATCGCTTCGCTGCTGGCGGAGATGCGCACCGCTGCCGCCCGTCATGACTTCGCGACCGCAAACCGCGCCCTCAACGAAGCGGAGCGCCTCGATATCCAGAACCGCGACGTCCTCAAGGCTCGAGACGAACTGAACAGGGAACAGGACACGGTGCGGCCACCGGCGAAGAACTAGCCCATCAGCGTCGCCAGCCAGGACTTCTGGCGGCGCAGGAAGGCATCTAGCCGCGCTTCATAGTTGGACACGACAGCGGCCCTGACCGAAGGCCGTGCGGCAAGCGCCCGTCTCCACGCCTGGACTCTGGGCAGGCCCGCGAGCACCCCGAGATCGACGAAGCGGTCGAAGACGTCGAAGTAGCGGAACACCGGCGCAAAGACGGCATCGACCAGACAGAAGGCTTCGCCGGCAAAGTACGGCCCGTCCTCCAGCTCCGCCTCCAGCCGCTCGAATTTTTCCCGTAACAGCGCCACTTTGGCGTCGAAGGCAGCGCGATCGGCCGTTGTCTCGATCGTCCAGATGTCGGCCAGAATGGACGAGCCGAACTCCATCCAGGCGCGATGCCGGGCGCGGACCAGCGGGTCGGCCGGATGCAGCGGTGGCGTCTCGGTGTCTTCGAGATATTCGACGATGACGGCGCTCTCGAACAGCACCGCGTCGTCCACCTGCAGCAGCGGCACCTTGCCGAGCGGCGAGATCGCCTGGAACCACGCGGGTTTGTTCGCGAGATCGACGGTACGGCGCTCGAACGGCACGCCCTTCTCCGCAAGGGCAATGGCCGCCCGCTGCACGTAGGGACAGAGATCGAAGGAAACCAGGGTCAGCATGGCGAACTCCATTTCTATGCAATTGCATCTAGTGCGCCAACCATCTTGATGCAAGTGCATATATCTATAGACTGCGGCTATGGCTGTTCCCTCGGAATCCGTCGTCCGCGCCTGGACCCGTCTCGAACGCGCCCACCGCGCCGCCCTCACCACCGTCGAAAGCCGCCTGAAGGAAGCCGGCTTTCCGCCGCTCGCCTGGTACGACGTGCTGCTGGAACTGGAAAGCGCCGGCGAGCGGAGACTCCGGCCCTTCGAGCTGCAGAAGGCGATGCTGTTCACTCAATACAATCTCTCGCGCCTGATCGACCGTCTGGAAGCCCAGGGCTACATCGTCCGCACGGCGAGCGAAGACGATGGCCGCGGCCAAATGCTCGCGATCACAGCGAAGGGACGTGCCGTCCGCCGCAAAATCTGGCCGGTTTATGCCGCCGCCATCGAGGCCGCCGTGGGCACGCATCTCTCGCCCTTCGAGGCACGCACGTTGGCCGACCTGCTGGAAAAACTCTACACGCCCCGAGCCTGAGCCAACGCGCTCAGGAACCAAGGCGGCGACGCCACGTTGTTTCCCTGCCGATCTCATCAGGAGGGACCATGGCCGATACCCGCATGACTCCGAACAGGAACGGCCCGCTCTACGCCATCATCGGCGCGCTCGTGGTCGTGATCGCAGGCGGCGGCTTTTATCTCTACAGGATGGACAAGGTGACGGCGTTGCCACCGCCTGCGCCGATCGAAGCTGCCAAGCCGGCCGCACCCATCGCCGCCCCGCCGCCTGTCGCCGCGCCGCGACCCGTTCCACCGGCCGCGCCGGCCGGCCCATCGGCAGCGCAGCTCAGCCAGGCGCGGAGTTACATCGCCGATGCCCGCCGCTTTGCTACGGCCGGTGACTTCACAAGCGCCGAAGCAGCCCTTCAGTCCGCGGACACCGCCGTCCCCGGCTTTGCCGAGACGGCCGCGGCCCGCCGCGAGATCGCCGACCTGCGTACCGCGCGCGGCCAGACCACGCCGCAGGTTTCCGGTCTCCTGGCCCAAGCGCGGCGCGCCATGGACCGTGGCGACTTCGCTGCCGCCGATCGCGCCCTCGACGAAGCCGAGCGCATTGCCCCGAATGCGCGCGAGGTAATCGAGGCCCGTCGTGACCTGCGCGCGGCCCAGCGCCAGACCGGTCCAGCAGGGTCGCAGGACGCGCGCGTGACGGTGCTTGTCGCCACCGCGCGCGCTGCGATCTCGTTCGGCGATTTTGCCTCGGCCGACCGCGCGCTCGACGAAGCCGAACGCATCGACCCGCGCGACCCCGCCGTCCGGCAGGCCCGCGCCGACTTGACTGCGGCCGTGCGCGCGCGCCCTCCACGCTGAAGATCCCGCACTGAAAGTCCTGCGCTGAACGGTCCGCGCAACATCGAAATTTCCGTGTAGTCTGCTGCCTAGAGAAACGGCGGCGGAGCGGAGATGACCGACATAGTCGAGGAATTGCGTGCCAAAGAGGGGCGCGAGGACGATCTCCTGCGTCGAGCGGCAGCGGAGATCGAGCGGCTGCGCCAAGTCGCGGCCGTGGCATGGCAGCCGATGGCGACGGCCCCCAAGGACGAGGGGCCGCTGCTGCTCTACTGCCCCGGCCTGGAAGGCCATGTCGTCCGCGAGGTCGTGGTCGGCGCCTGGCTGTTCGACGCCAACCGCCGAACCTTCGGCTACTGGACGAGCGACGTCGGGCGCCTTGACCTTGGCTTCGTCGAGACCGGACCCTGGATCGAATATCCGGAACTGCATCCCGAACGGTGGGCGCGGCTGCCGCCGCGGCCGGGCGCATCCGTCGAGGCGGACTACATCTAGTTCAAGGGACTATTGCGGGCGCTCCGCCTCGATGCCCCCCGCTGCGGGGAGATGTGCTTCGGGCGACACCGAGGGGAGCTACCGGGGACTCGCAACCCCGGCAACTCGTCAACGCCGGCGGACGAACAGGGGTTCCCACGACGTGAAGGCGGGTCGGTGGAAAGACTCTCGCCATATATTCGCAGTCGTCGTACAATATGTTTCCACAATGAACGTGAACGTTTCCCCGCATGATCAGCCTCGGTAAGCGCGCCGGTCACCGCTATTTCCGGACCGGCCGTCTGGTACTTTGGCTCGGCCGTGGCCGTGGCCGTGACCTTCTCGCCGTGTGGTGGCTGGACCGCGGGCGGCGGGCTCTTTCCTCCGGGGTCGTCATCAAGCCGCCTTGGAAGTTGCCGCGCTACTCCGAAGTCCATGGCAACCAGCGCCTCTTGTTCAAATTCTTCGGCTGGCGCTTGCTGCCGCTCCACCGCATGTGACCCGGGCGCAAAGCGCCCTTCCCTCCTGATTTTCGAGGCCCCCTGTGAGTCCCATCCAACAAGCCGGAATTGCCTTCGCACTCATTGTCGCCAGCGCCGTCGCGGGCACTTTCCTGCGTTCGAAGTTGCCGGAGCATCACCTGACCGGCGATTCCAAGGACGTGATCAAGCTCGCCGTTGCCCTGATCGGCACCATGTCGGCGCTGGTGCTGGCGCTGCTGTTCGCCTCGACACGCACGTCTTTCGAGCGGACCAGCGGTTATGTCAGCCGTATGACCGCCGACGTCACCGAGTTGGACAAGCTTCTGGGCGAGTATGGCCCCGAGGCAAAGCCGATACGTGTCGCATTCAGGGGTGAGGTCGGCCCGTTGATCGACTCGATCTGGCAGGACGATACCCCCGTGGTGCCACCGGGCGCGGACAAAGGTCATGCCGCGTCGGTGCTCTACATGCTGCGCGAGTTGACGCCTGCCAACAAGGTCCAGGCGTCTATCCAGGCGCGTGCCCTGCAGGTCAGCACCGACCTGAACCAGACCCAGCTCTCCCTGATTTCCCAAGCCAGCGATTCGATCTCCAACACCTTCATCATCGTGTTGGTGATCTGGCTCATGTTCATCTTCGCCGTGTTCAGCATGTCATCGCCACCCAACCCCACGCTCTTCGCCGTTCTCTTCCTCTGCATATTGTCGGCGTCGGCGGCGATCTATCTGATCCTGGAGCTCGGGCTTCCGTTCGGCGGGTTGATGCAGCTTTCTCCCGAGAATCTGCGCACTGCCCTGAAACCGCTCAGCTGACGGCGCGATCCCTTTTCATCTTGAGGAGATATTCCCGCCCCATCTTACGAAGTGGAGGGAGGCAGGCCGTTCACGACGAGATGGCCGCCGCCGAAGCGCGGGTCATCGGTGACCTCGCGGATTGCGAAGTCCGGCATGGTGAAGGCTGCCATCCGCGCCTCCGTATCGAATTCGGCCTCAACCATCCTGAGGCCGGCGAGTTCGCCCTGGAATTCATCGGCCGACAGCACGACGCCGGGCGGCGCCTTCAGCCGGTGGCGGATCTTCCTGATCCGCCGGCCCGGCAACGCGGCGGCAAGGACGGCGAACTCGTGCTCCGGCAGATAGATCGACGTGATCAGCCGGGTACGGGAATCGACGTCGGCCTTGCGGCTGAGCCGCAGCATCGGCGGCCCGCCGCCAAGGAGACGCGCCTCACGCAAGCGCAGCTGAGTCCCCGTCACGTAGAGATCGATGATGGTTTCGGTCCGCGCGATTTGTTCGCGCGGAACCTCGCCGCACAGCCAGCGGCGCTCGCGTTCGACCACCGTGTAGGCCGGCTTGGGAAATCCGAGCGTCTTGGCGATCGTCTGATCGATGTCCATCGGCGTTTATGGCACGAGCCGACGGCGCGTTCATGCCACAGTCGACGCGCCGTCTTCAGGCGCGGAAGGCGGTCTTACGCCGCCAGCTTGTAAAGCTCCGCCACGTTGTCGTGCAGGATGCGCTTGCGCAGCTCGGGCGTGAGGTGGCTGGTCTGCTCCTTGATCACGTCCTGGCTCCACGGCCAGGTCGAATCGCTGTGCGGGAAATCGCTAGCCCACATGAGCTGCTGCGGCGCCATGTGGTCGGCAAACTGGAACGCCGTCCAGTCGTCCTGGAAGGTGAGCGAGATGTGCTCGCGGAAATATTCCGACGGCAGGCGCTTCAATTCCTTGCCCTTCATCCAGTAGCGGTGCCGCTTATAGGTGTGGTCCATGCGGTACATGAAATGCGGCGCCCAACCGGCGTCGGCTTCGACGCAGACCACGCGCAGTCCGGGGTGACGTTCGAACACGCCGGAGAAGACCAGCATGCCCATGATGTCCTGGCAGCCGCGGATGATGGCAAGGAAGCCATTCATCTTGGGGCCACGCGGCTTGGCCAGGCTGTTGTCGCCGCTCGAGGTCAGGATGTGCCACGACAGCGGCAGCTCGAGCGCGACGGCGGCCTCCCAGAACGGATCGTAGGCCTCGTGGTCGTAGTCGAGCTCACCGGGGTTACCCGGCATCATCACGCCCTTGAAGCCCATGGCCTTGATGCGCTCGAGGTCGGCAATGCCCTCTTTGATCGTGCGCATGGCCGTCTGGCCCATGCCGACGATGCGGTCGGGCGCATGGCTGCAGTAGGTCTGGAGCCAGCGGTTGTAGGCATCGAAGCAGGCCTTCTTGTAGTCGAAGTCGGGATGGTTGCAGATCAGCATGCCGACGGTCGGATAGATGATTTCGGCGCCGACGCCGTCCTTGTCCTGGTCGGCAAGACGCGCCGTGGGGTCCCAGCCGCTCCGGTGCAGGTCCTCGAACTTGGCACCACCGAGCCTGATGTCCTTGGGCGCCACACCGGCGGCGGCGATCAGACCCATGGGCACCGGCGTCTTCATGCCGTCGACGACATAGATGTCGCCCAGGCCTTCCCTGTTCACGACGTGGGGTGCGCGTGCGCGGAACGCCGGATCGATGTGGTCGAGGTAGCAGTTGGGTGGCTCGGTGATGTGCGAATCGGCCGAAATCGGGCGCCAGTCCATGCGTTTCCCCTCTTGCCTTTATGGACAAAGCCTAGGCCGGGCCGAAGTGTCGCGGCAAGCGGTCCCGGGGGTACCGTTTCGGCGGGCGGCAGCGGTTGAACCGCCCCTCCCCCTATGGCATATCCCCGCCCGCGCGACGCCCCCGTCCAGCATGCTGCCGTAGCTCAGTGGTAGAGCACCCCCTTGGTAAGGGGGAGGTCCACAGTTCAATCCTGTGCGGCAGCACCATC
>JAQSDW010000021.1 GCA_029946105.1 Reyranella sp.
CTCGACGATCAAGATTGTGCGACCGAAAGCGCCTCGCTAACGAGGCGCTTGGCGGCGTGTAGCGCTGCAGGGAGCGAAGCGACCGAAGCGCGGGCGCCGCACGGTGCAGAACGGATCAATGCGCTGCAGTGGGAGATCCTTCGCTACGCTCAGGATGACATTGTCTTGAGCCAGTGCTCGGCGATTTGCCGGCGGGTGGCGAACCACACGCTGCCCTTCTGCTTCATGTGGTCGATGATGCGATCGAGCGCGGCGATGCGGCCGGGCCGGCCGATCATGCGCAGGTGCAGGCCGATCGACATCATCTTCGGGAAGCGCTTGCCCTCGGCCCACAGCGTGTCGAAAGCGTCGGTCGTATAGTCGGCGAAGTCGCGCGCCGTCACGAAGCGGTGGAAGCCCTGATGATAGTGCATGTCGTTGGTGTCGAAGCTGTAGGGAATGACCAGATGCTTCTTGCCTGACACCTCGGTCTCGAACGGCAGGTCGTCGGAATAATCGTCGCTGTCGTAGAGGAAGCCGCCTTCCTCGACCAACAGGCGTCGCGTGTTGGGTGAAGGCGTGGAGCGTGTGTGCCAACCGACGGGCCGTGTGCCGGCGATTTCCGTCAACACTTTCACCGTCCTGGCGATGGCCTCGCGTTCGGCGGCCTCCTCCATATGGGCATGTTTCTCCCAGCGCCAGCCATGGCAGGCGATCTCATGGCCGCGCGCCACCGCATCCTCGATCAGCCAGGGCGACAGCTGTGCTGCCATCCCGCAGGTGCTGACAGTGGTGGGGACTTTCAACCGCTCCAGCGCGTCGGCGATCCGCCACCACGCGGCCTTGGTGCCGTATTCAAAGTGCGATTCCATGCAGCGATCCGGCACGCCCACGACCTCGTCGGTGACCTCGTAGACCTTCTCGTTGTGCGGATCGGCTTGGGAAAGCGACATCTCGGCGCCTTCCTCGAAATTGATCACGAAAGAAACCGCGACACGGGCGCCGCCGGGCCAATTCGGATCGGGCGGCGTACGGCCGTAGCCTTTGAGATCACGCATCGCTCTCATCCGCCCCTGTGACCTATGACGTCGGCGAGTGCCGCGGAGAGACCCTTGGAGTCCTTCGCCGCCGGCCGGCGATAGGTGCCGGCAGTGGCTTTGCGCGGGTTGAGACGGACCAACCCCTCGGCCATCGTGACCGCGGCCTGGATGCCGTCGACCAGGGGTACGGGCACGCGATCCCGGATCTTGTTGGCGAGGCCCGCGAGCGGCGCGCCGGCCAGGATCACAACATCGGCGCCGTCGTTCTTCACGGTGCCGATGGCGAGGTCGATCAGGACTTTCTCTTTCTCGTTCTGCACGTCGTCGATCGACTGGAACGCCTCGTCGAGCGTACGAATGGCGGCGCAGCGGCCGGACAGACCATGCCACTCCACGATCTCGGCAAACCACGGTTCGAGCGCCTTGGCGAAGCTCACGATGGCGAATTTGCGACCGAGAGTGCAGGCGACCAGCATCGCGGCTTCCGCCATCCCGACCACGGGGAAATCGAACAGCTCGCGCGCGCCGCCCAGGCCCGGGTCGCCGAAGGCGGCGACGACAGCGGCATCGAAGGTGCCGCGCCGCTCGGCCAGCATCTCCAGCATCATGGCGCTGCCGATGGCCGCCTCCGCCCGCGTGGCGATGTAGGGCACGCCGCGCGGTGCGGTCATGGGCAGGAGTTCCGTCCCCGGACTGGCCACGAGCTTGCCGGCGGCAACCAGCCGGTCGGTCACTCCGCTGGAGGTGTTGGGATTGGCGATCAGGATCTTCATCGTGCCACCTTAGGACCGGGCGGGGTCGATTGTAACCCGCCGAAGATAAAGTTGCAGGTTAAGCAGGTTTGGGCTAGTATTTCCGTCATGCTGGGAGACGCTTGCCGAAGGATCCGGCGGGCGTTTTTATGGCCCATCGAGGTCCATTCCGATGCCGTTTGGTGGAAACCGCATCGCGTGTCCACTGATCCGTCGTGTCCACCATTCGTCCGCGTCGTCGTCATTGGGAATCAATGGCTTGGCTGCAATTGGTGGACACGATGGTGGACACGGAACAGGGCGTCAGGCGGGGCACGAAAGGGTCGATTTCCGGGGCGCCGGCATCGCCGGCCGCGGCTCGGAAGTCCGCAATCGTGGGGCAGGGTCTTGGTCCAGGCGTCGGTGAAGAGATCGAGATCGGGTAATTGTCCAAGGACGCCAGGGTGCTCCCTTGTCGAACCCCGGGCAGCAAGGACCGTGCCTAAGAAGAAGTGCCCTTCAGCCGAGCAACCTCGTCTTCCAGTTCCTTGATCCGCTGCGTGAGCTGGTTCACGGCCGGTGCGATCTCGGCCTCGGTGTAGCGCGCCACGATGTGCTGGCGGCAGTTGATGTCCCAGGCCTCGATCCTGAAGGCGATCGCCCGCTGCGGCTTGGCCTTGTAGGCTGGATCGACCAGCCGCTCCATGAGTTCGGCGTCGCCCTCGACCACCCGGGCGCGGCCCCAGAGCTTCAGCCGCTGCTGGGTGGCGTAGTGCAGGATAAAGATGTGGGCCCGGTCATTCTCCTTGAGATGGCCGAGGGTGATGTACTGCCGGTTGCCGGCGAAATCGGCGAAAGCCAGCATGTGGCTGCCGATCGGCTTCAGGAAGCCCGCCGGCCCGCCGCGATGCTGGACATAAGGTCGTCCGTCGGCGCTGGCCGTCGCAAAGAAGAAGGTGTCGATGGCGGCCAGGAAATTCCGGAGGTCGTCGTTGATCTCCGATTGCCATTCGCGACCTTCGAAGGCGGCCCGCGAACCAAGACGTGTCTGCTCCGCCTTGACCGCCGGCGAGAAAAGCACGTCTTCGGTCTTGTCCATGGTCGTTCCGGGGCTAGTCCAGTTTCTTGCCGAGCTGGCCCGCCACTTCCTGGATGAACTGCCAGGCGACTCGGCCCGAGCGCGAGCCGCGCGTGACCGACCATTCGATTGCCTGCTTGCGCAGCGCCTCGGCGGGCACACCGAGTTTATAGTAGGCGGCGTAGCCTTCGATCATGGCGAAGAAAGTGTCCTGGTCGGCATTGTGGAAGCCGAGCCAGAGGCCGAAGCGGTCCGATAGGGAGACCTTCTCCTCGACCGCTTCCGACGGATTGATCGCGGTCGATCGTTCGTTCTCGATCATGTCGCGCGGCATCAGGTGGCGGCGGTTGGAGGTGGCGTAGAACACCACGTTCTCCGGCCGGCCCTCGATGCCGCCCTCGAGCACCGCCTTCAGGGATTTGTAGGCCGCGTCCTGGCCATCGAAGGAAAGGTCGTCGCAGAACACCAGGAAGCGGCGCGCCGAGCCGCGGATCTTCGACAACAAGGCCGGCAGGGACGGGATGTCCTCGCGATGGATCTCGACCAGCGCCAGCGGTCCCGGCGGGCCGCCCAGTTCGTGGTTCACATGGGCGTGGACGGCCTTCACGATCGAGCTCTTGCCCGCGCCGCGCGAGCCCCACAGCAGGGCATTGTTCGCCGGCAGCCCCTTGGCGAAGCGCCGCGTATTCTCGAGCAGGGTCTCTTTCTGCCGGTCGACGCCCATAAGAAGGTCGAGATTGACCCGATTGACCCTGGGGACGGCCTCGAGCCGGTGGCCGGTCGCGTGCCAGACATAGGCTTCGGCCGCCTCTATGTCGGCGCCGGGGATTCCCGGCGGGGCAAGGCGGTCGAGCGCTTCGACGATGCGTGAAAGTGTTGCTTTAAGGTCTTGATCCATCATTGCCGACCGCCCGAAAGGGGGCGACCATATCGTCCCCCGCTTGCATTGCAAAGCGGGCGCGGGCCGCTATAGTCCGCGCGCTTTTTCGACGGCCGGAAGATCAGGAGCAGAAGATGTTCATTTCCCCAGCGTGGGCTCAAGCGGCAGGCGGCGGCAGCGGGGATTTCCTCGTCCAGCTGTTCCCGCTGATCCTCATCTTCGTCGTGTTCTATTTCCTGCTGATTCGCCCTCAGCAGTCCAAAATGAAGGCCCAGCGCGAGATGCTGTCCGGCGTCAAGCGCGGCGACCGCGTCGTCACCGGTGGCGGCATTATCGGCCTGGTCACCAAGGTGATCTCCGACAACGAGCTGCAGGTGGAACTTGCCGACGGCGTGCGGGTTCGCATCGTCAAAGCGACGATCACCGACATCCTGACCCGCGGCGAATCGGTCCGTGGCGCCAAGGACGGCGAAGACGACGACAAGCCGATGCTGCCGCCGCCGGCGCCGGCGGGCGAGCGAAAGAGCCTGCTCGGCAGCCTGTTCGGCGGCAAGAAGTAGCCAGACTGGCCGGGAGAAGTAGGTCGGAATGCTGAATCTTCCGCGCTGGCAGACCATCGTCATCATCGCGATCACGGTGCTGTCGGGACTTTTTGCTCTGCCCAACGTGCTGCCGAACAGCGTCCTCGAGGTGCTGCCGCACTGGTATTCGCAGAGCCGGATCGGCCTCGGCCTCGATCTACGTGGCGGCGCCCACTTCCTGCTGGAAGCCGACCTGCGCAGCGTGCTTACCGAGCGCCTCACCAACCTTTCCGACTCGGTGCGCGGCGAACTGCGCAAGCAGCAGGTGCCCTTCAAGGACGTCACGGTCGAGCCGGGCCGTGCTCTGGTCGTCACGCTGCGCGACGAGGCTCAGAGGACCAAGGCGATCGAGGCAATCCGTGTTGTCGATCCCACCCTCGCGATGTCCGGTGCCGGCGACACGATCCGCGTCGCCTATTCGGATCAGGAGCTGTTTCGCCGCAAGAAGGAAGTGATCGACCAGTCGATCGAGATCCTGCGCCGCCGCGTCGACGAGACCGGCACCCTGGAGCCGACGATCACGCGCCAGGGTGACGAACGCATTCTGCTGCAGGTGCCCGGCATCAAGGACACCACCGACCTCAAGCGCAAGATCAACCAGACTGCCAAGTTGACGTTCCATCTCGTGAACGAAGATGTGGCGGCAGCCGGCGCGAACATACCGGCGACGTTGCCGCCCAGCACCTTCCTGGTGCCGACGCGCGAAGGCATGCTGGATCTGCGGCGAAGCAATCCCAAAGCCTGGGAGGATATCCAGGCGGCCAATCCCCGGTTGTCGCCGGAACAGGTCTGCCGGCGCTACCAGCCGCAGTGCCTCCCGGTGCTGAAGCGCGTGGTTGTGGGTGGCGAGGATCTCGACGACTCCAAGGCCACCTTCGACCAGCAACAGGGCAGCCGGCCGATCATCAGCTTCACCTTCAATACGGCCGGCGGTCGCGCCTTCTGTGCCGCGACACGCGCCAACATCGGCAAGCGGCTGGCGATCCAGCTCGACGGTGAGATCATCAGCGCACCGGTCGTGCAGGGCGCGATCTGCGGTGGCAGCGGTATCATCACCGGCAGCTTCACGCCGCAGCAGACTCAGGAGCAGGCGCTGTTGCTGCGTTCCGGCGCGCTGCCGGCTACGCTCACCATCATCCAGGAAAGCACGGTCGGCGCCGACCTTGGCGCCGATGCTATCCGCGCCGGCACCGTGGCGGCGATCGTCGGCACCGTGCTGGTGGCGCTCGTGATGTTCGTGGCCTACGGGCCGGTGTTCGGCGGCTTCGCCAACCTCGCCATGCTGGTGAACCTGCTGCTGGTATTTGCCGGCATGTCGATCCTCGGCGCCTCGCTGACGCTGCCGGGCATGGCGGGCCTGGTGCTGACGGTCGGCATGGCCGTTGATTCCAACGTGCTGATCTACGAGCGCGTGCGTGAGGAAAAGGCGCTCGGCCGATCGGCCTTCAGCTCGATCGCCACCGGTTATGAGCGCGCCATGTCGGCCATCATCGACGCCAACCTGACGACCCTGATCGCCGCCGTGCTGCTGTTCGGCTTCGGCTCCGGACCGATCCGCGGCTTTGCCACTACGCTGTCGCTCGGCTTGCTGACCTCGATGTTCAGCTCGACGATCTTCACCCGCATGCTGCTGTCGGTCTGGGTGCGCTGGCGCCGTCCCACCGAACTCCTGATCTGAGGGCGCCGTCATGTGGAAGCCCGTTCACCTGTTCGCCTTCAAGAAGAAGTTCGACTTCCTCGGCCAGCGTAAGGCCGCCTTGATCCTGTCGACGCTGATCAACATCGTGTCGATCCTGGGCGTTGTCTTCGTTGGGCTGAACTTCGGCATCGACTTCAAGGGCGGCATCGCCATCCAGGCGCGCGCCAAGCAGGGCGTGGCCCAACTTGACACGTTGCGCAGCATCGTCGGCGGCCTGGGCGTCGGTGAGGTTTCGCTGCAGGAATTCGGCGAGGCCAGCACGGTGCTGATCCGCGTCCAGCGCCAGGACGGCAGCCCTCAGTGCGTGGCCGGCGCCCAGCGCGTGATGCAGAAGCGCGCCGGTGCGGGCTGGCAAGTGAAGCCGGGGCCGGCCGGTACCGGAGATGTCGAATTGACGTCGCCCGCGGCGCTCGATGGCGCCGGCTGGCGCGATGCGGCGAGCCGGGTCGGCCTCACTATTGTCGAGCGTCAGCTGCCGCGCGGCACGACGGCCATGGCCAAGATCGACATGACGCCCGAGCAGCGTGCCGAATGGTGCCAGCAGGTGGCGATCAAGCTGGTCGAAGATGCCATCGGCAACAATTACGAGTTGCGCGGCACCGAATCGGTCGGCCCCAAGATCGGCGACGAACTGATGACGAGCGGTATCTGGGCGGTGCTGGCGACCATGGCCGCCATCGTCGTCTATGTCTGGTTCCGCTACGAATGGCAGTTCGGCGTCGGCGCCCTGATCGCCATGCTGCACGACGTCATTTCGACGCTCGGCATCTTCGTCCTGCTCCAACTCGACTTCAGCCTGACCGCGCTCGCCGCGGTGCTGACCATCGCCGGATATTCGATCAACGACACGGTCGTGATCTTCGATCGCGTTCGCGAGAACATGCGGCGCTACAAGAAGCTCGGGCTGGTCGAGTTGCTCAACCTTAGCATCAACGAGACGCTGTCGCGCACCCTGATGACCTCGGGAACGGTGTTCGTCGCCGTGTCAGCGCTGGTCCTGTTCGGCGGCCCCGTGCTCTACAGTTTCTCGGTCGCCATGCTGTGGGGCGTCATTGTCGGCACCTACTCGTCGGTCTGGGTCGCCTGCGCGGGCCTCGTCTATCTCGGCCTGCGCGCCGACCAGTTGCGGCCGGCCGACGAGGAGAAGACCGACAAGGCCAAACCGTGATCCCGCCGCGCCCCGCTTCAGGCGGCAGGGTGCCCGACGACAAGACGCTGCCGGCGCCCGATCCGGCGCAGCTCCAGGTCATCCGCACCTACGGCCCCGGCCGCTTCCTGATCAGCGACCGCGAATGGCGTCAGCCCGTGCTGGTGACGCCGACTGTCACCACGGCCTGGAACGTGACACGCGCCGAGGAACTGACGTTGGAAAGTCTCGAGGCGCTCAAGGCCGCGCCCGCGCCGACCGAGCTGCTAATATTGGGCTGCGGCGCGCGCGCGATCTTCGTGCCGCCCGACCTGCGCGCGGCATTCAAGGCCGCCGGGCTCGCCCTCGAGGTCGTCGACACCGGGTCGGCCTGCCGCATCTACAACGTCCTGCTGGCCGAGAGCCGACGGGTGGCGGCGGCGCTGATTCCGCTGTAGGCATCGGGCATGCCGCTCGATCTCTACCTTGGTTTCGTGGCCGCCTGCGCCATTCTGATCCTGATCCCGGGCCCCAATGTGGCGCTGATCGCCGCCAACAGCGTGGCGCACGGCACGCGCTTCGGGCTCCTCACCGTGGCCGGCACAAGCAGCGCCGTGGTGGTGCAGCTCACACTC
>JAQSDW010000022.1 GCA_029946105.1 Reyranella sp.
GCGTGTGGACGTCGACGAAACCCGGCGTGACGAGCTTGCCGCGTGCGTCGATCTCCTCAACGCCCTTGGGAATGTTGCCGCCGATCGCCGCAATCCTGCCGTCGACGATGGAAAGATCGGCGTCGCAGGGATCGCCGCCAGATCCGTCGACGATGGTGCCGTTGCGGATCACCAGACTGGGGCTGGACATGCGGACGCTCCATTCGCGATTCTAAGCATCTAACGGCATGGCAATGGCCGGGCGCAAGCGCGGGCAGGGGGCTCCCGCGCTCACGTGGCCTGCGCCGCACGCATGGACTTGCTGTCGTCCGCGGCAGGCGTGTAAGGACGCGAGCCGCGTTGGCGGCGTTGCGCAAGGGAGTTGATGAAATGGCGAGCAGACGGACTTTCTTTGACCGGGCGCTCTTTGCCGTGGTTGCCGCGTTGGCCGGTGCGTCCGGTCTCGCCCCGCCCGATGCCGGGGCCCAGACGGAAGTCGTGCGCGGCAAGCCAGCCCTCTCGGTGCGGGGAAAGTTCATCGATCAGCGGATCGCCGAGTTCATGGAAAAGAACGATGTGCCCGGCCTGGCGATGGCCATCGTGCAGGCGCCTTACATTCCGCGCTCCGCCGGCTACGGCCGCGCCAGCCTGACGGACGACGAACTCGCTTCGACCAGGACGATGTGGAACATCGGCCCGCTCACGCAAGCATTCACCGCCGTCGCCGTCTTTCAGCTCTACGAGGCGAAGAAGCTCGATATGCGCGCCGCCATCGGCAAGGTCCTGCCGGACTTGCCTGCCGCATGGGGCCAGGTGACCGTCTTCGAACTCCTGCAGCACGCGTCCGGCATTCCGGATTATCGCACCAGCCCCGATTTCAAGGACGACCGAGGGTATAAGCCCGCCGAACTTCTCGCCCTGGTGTCGGCCCAGCCGCTGCTGTTCAAGCCCGGCACCGAAGTCCGGATGAGCGCCACGGATTTCCTGCTGCTCGGCCTCGTCATCGAGCATGCCAGCGGCATGTCGTTCCACGATTTCATCACGCGCCAGCAGATCGAGCCGCTCGGCCTGCGCGCCACCATGTTCGCCGAAGACTTCGCGGCGAAGTCGTTCCGCGATCGGCCGCACAAGCGATTCACGTCGGAGGTCGCTTACGTCAATCCGATCGAGTCCGCCGTCGGCTACCGCGACGTCGCCGGCAAGCTGGTGGCCGTCGATCCCAAGGCGTCGGAGAATTTCTTCGCGTTCGGCAGCCTGTGGTCATCGGCCGAGGACATCAGTGCCTGGGACATCGCCCTGGCGGGTGGCATCCTGGTCAAGGGCGCCGACAACCGCGCGCTCATCTACAAACCGACCACGCTCGCCAACGGCGCGGTCGTGCCGGCCATGGCCGGCTGGGAGTTCACCCGCCATCCCGGCTTCATGGAGATCAAGGGATCGTCGCCGGGCTTCAGCGCTTACCTCAGCCGCTTCACCGCGCCCAGCGACCTCGTCTGCGTGACGCTGCTCGCCAACAAGGAAGGCCTCGACCTGACCGGCCTCGCCCGCGACATCGCCGAGGCCTACAAGGCGGATCTCGGCGCCGACGTGGAGTCCGCATCGATCGTCACGCGGGAAAGCAAGTTCTCGGTCGACGAGACCGTGGCCCGCCTCGAAGCCCAGCTCGCGGCCCGCAAGATTCCCGTCTTCGCTACCTTCGACCATGCCGACAATGCCCGGAAGGTCGGGCTCGAGTTGCGGCCGACCAAGGTCATCGTCTTCGGCAACCCGCAGGTCGGCACCAAGCTCATGCAGGAGAGGCAGGCCATCGCCCTCGACCTGCCGCTGCGGCTATCGGTCTGGGAAGACGGTCGCAAGCGTGTCTGGGTGAGCTACCACGGCGTCGGCGAGATCGCCGGCCAGTATGGCGTCAAGGACAAGGCCGTGGTCATGGCCATGGAACGCCTGCTCGACGGCCTGGTCGCCCGCAGCACCGACGTCTACTAGCGCGATTCATCAAGTTCCTCTCCCCCGCTTCGGCGCTGTTTACAGCGCCTGTGGGGAGAGGTTAGGTGAGGGGGAGTCGACGTGCGTAACCCCCTCACCCGTCCTCTCCCCCTAGCGGGGGAGAGGAGCATGATACGTGGCTAGACGGTGTCGGCCGGGGCGAGGTGACAGGGATACTGCGGATCGCCCGCTTCGATCTGGATCGTCGGGTGCTGGACGCCGAAGCGCTGGCGCAGGTCCTGGCACAGGCGGGCGAGGAAGCTGTCGTCGACCGCAGCGCCGGGCCGCACGAGATGCGCGGTGAGCGCCACCTCGGTCGTGCTCATCGCCCAGATGTGAAGGTCGTGCACCTCAGTGACGCCGGGCTGGCTGGCCAGGAAGCGCTCGACCTCCTGACGGTCGACGCCCCGGGGCACAGCGTCGAGCGCCAGGTTGATCGATTCGCGCAGCAGCGACCAGGTGCCGATCGTGATGACGATCGCGATCACCAGGCTGGTCGCCGGGTCGAGCCACAGCCATCCGGTGAACATCATCGCCACGGCCGCCAGCACGACGCCGAGCGAGACGGCGGCATCGGCCGCCATGTGCATGAAGGCGCCCTGGATGTTGATGTCGTTCTTGCGGCCGGACATGAACATCATTGCCGTCGCGGCATTGATGCCGATGCCGATCATCGCCACCACGATGACCGTGCTTTCGACGACCGGCTCTGGCTTGCCCAGGCGCTGGACGGCCTCCCAGACGACGCCACCCACGGCCACCAGCAGCAGCAGGGCGTTGGCGAGCGACGCCAGGATCGAGGTCCGCCGCAGCCCGTAGGTGCGCCGTTCAGTCGGGCGGCGCTTGGCCAGCGCCGCGGCGCCCCAGGCCATCAGGAGGCTCAAAACATCGCTGAGGTTGTGGCCGGCGTCGGCCAGCAGGGCGAGCGAGTTGCCCATGACTCCATAGAAGGCCTCGACGATCACGAAGCCCGTGTTCAGGACGATGCCGATGGCAAAGGCTTTGTTGTAATTGGCAGGGCCGTGGCTGTGGCCGTGATGTGCATGGCCGCCACCATCATGGTCATGGCCATGCGCGTGGTCATGGTTGTGGCCGTCGCCGTGCTTGTGATCTGTCGTCATCGTCGGTCGCGCGCGCGCCTAGGCCCGCTTGCCGCTCCGCGCGGCCTCGAGCCGCTGGACGGCGGCGGCGTGGCCGGCAGCGCTGGCGCGCTTCAGCGCGGTGAGCCCATCCTTGGTCGTGCGATCGATCTCGGCGCCTGCCGCGATCAGCCGGTCGATCACCGCCACGTCACCTGCGGCGGCGCAGATCAGGGCGGTCCATCCGTTGCCGTCGGCGCGATTGACGTCAGGCCTGGTCTTCAGCAGCCGCTCGACCATCGCACCGTCGCCGCCGAGCGCTGCGCGCATGAGCGCCGTCTTGCCGCGCCCATCGGCATGATCGACGTTGGCGCCGGCCTTGAGAAGGTGGTCGACCATTTCCTCGCGCCGGCTCTCGGCGGCGCGCATCAGGGCGGTCTTGCCCTTGGCGTCGGCGTGATCGACGTTGGCCCTGGACAGCAGCAGACGGTCGGCGATGGCCAGGTGGCCGCCTTCCGCCGCGCGCATCAGCGCCGTCATGCCCTTGTTGTCGAAGCGATTGACGTCCGCGCCAGCGCCCAGCAGGCGGTCGACCATGTCGAGATGGCTGCGGCCGGCAGCCCCCATCAGAGCCGTCCAGCCGTTGGCATCGGCATGGTTCACGTCCGCGCCGGCCTTGAGGAGCCGCTCGATGGCCGCGTCGTCGCCGGCCAATGCGGCCATTACCAGGTCTTCCATCGACGTCGATCCTTTCGGCTATGGCCGGACCGGCGGAGATTGCCATGCCGCCGCCCCACAATACCATAACGTCAGGGGTCTACCGCGTCAGCCGGTCGCCCAGTTCGCTCTGGTAGGATCGATAGCGCTCGACCTCCGCCTTGAGATAGGCGCCGGTCTCCGCCGGCGTGGCGGGGGGATAGGTCTCGATGCCGGCCTTCAACAGCCGCTCGCGCACGTCGGGCTCGGCGATGGCCTCGTTGATCGCCTTGTTGAGGCGCGTGACGATCTCCGCCGGCATCCCGGCCGGTCCGATCATGATGACCCAGGAGGTCATCGCGGTGCCTTTCATGCCGAGTTGCTCCAGCAGCGGGACTTTGGCGACGAGCGGCGTCGCACTCGGCGCGGCGAGCGCCAGGGGCCGGATGCTGCCCGAGCTGATGAGCGGAACGGCGGAGGCCAGCACCGCCATGCCGAAGTCGGCTTCGCCCTTGGTCAGGGCCTCCATCATCGGGGCGCCGCCGCGATAGGGCACGTGAACGGCGGAAAGATCGCCGGCTCGCTTCAGGAAGACCTCGGCGCCGAACTGGCTGATGCCCGCTGGGCCCGACGAGGCATAGGTGGCGCGGCCGGCGTTGGCGCGCAGATAGTCCTGGAGCATGGCTGCGGTCGTGAAGGGACGGCTCGTCGGTACGACCAGAATCAGCGGCGACTGGCCGACCAGCGCAATCGCCGAGAAGTCGGTCAACGGATTGTAGCGCGCGTTCTGCGGCTGCACGATGGGATTGATGGCAAAAGCGCCGGGGTCGGACAGCATGATCTTGTAGCCGTCCGGTGCCACATGCGCCGTGGCCGCCGCCGCGATGGAGCCGCCGGCGCCAGGCTTGTTCTCCACGACGACGGCGACGCCCAGCGATCGAGTCATTCGTTCCGACAGGATGCGTGCCGCCACGTCGCTGGTGCCGCCCGGGGCGAAGCCGACGGTGATGGTGATCGGCCGGTCGGGGTACTGCGCGACGGCCGCCGTCGTTGCCGCGACCAGAACGGCGAGTGCCCAGGCGGCGGCGGAAATCAACTTGCTCGGTGCGATCATGGCAGGCCTCCTGGCCGGGTTGGTTGAGTATTTCAGTTCAGCATTTCAGGCAGCGTCACGACACGGCAACCCGCCGCTTCGAGACCCTGGCGAACATGGCGGGCAACCGACACGGCGGTCGGCTCGTCGCCGTGCAGGCAGATCGTCTCGACCTCGACGGCGACACGATTGCCCTGCCGGGAGATGAGATGGCCGTCCCGCACCATGCTCATGCACTGGGCCAGCGCCTTGGCCGGATCCTTGTAGACAGTGCCCGGAATGGAGCGGGGGCTGAGATTGCCGTCGTCCTCGTAGTGGCGGTCGGCGAAGCCTTCGCGGGCGAGCCTGAGGCCGAGCGTGCGGGCGGCCTTCTCCATCTGCGAGCCGGCCAGCGCCACATAGATAATGGCGGGGTTGACGGTCTGGATCGCCCGGCCGATCGCCAGCGCATAATCCTCGCGGATCGCGGCCATGTTGTTGAGCGCGCCATGCGGCTTCAGATGCGTGACTGGCAGGCCGGCATAGCGCGCCATCGCCTGCAGCGCGCCGATCTGGTAGGCGACCATCAGCTCGAGGTCCTTGGGGTCCATGTCGATCTTGCGGCGGCCGAAGCCCCAGAGGTCGTTGAAGCCGGGATGGACGCCGAGGCTCACGCCCTCCTTCTTCGCCAGCATCACGAGGCGGTGCATGGTCCCGGGATCGCCGGCGTGGAAGCCGCAGGCGACGCTGGCCGACTTGATGATGCTCATCAGCTCGGCGTCGTTGCCGATATCGTAGGCGCCGAAGCCTTCGGCTATATCCGCGTTGAGGTTGATCTTCAGGGTCATGACGCCAGGCTCTCCGTTGGCTGGGTGGCTGCGAATTGGGGAGGTGCGATATCCGGCGGAGCTCGTCCGACGAGTTCCCTGTAGCGCTCCGGATCGGTTGCTCCTTCGGTGTTGACGACGAGGACACGCGACGCAGCGTCGAGACCCAGCCTGGCGCGGACGTCGGGAAGTGCCGCTGCACAAATCAGGCCAGCGAGGCCCACGCCGCCGCTTTCGCCGGCCACGATGGCGGGATCGCCGGCCACCGGGCGCGCCAGGCGATTCATCACCGCGATCGCATCGGCCTCGTCGACCGTCATGAAGGCGTCGGCGACGCGCGACAGCACCCGCCAGGCCACGAGCGACGGTTCGTGGCATTCGAGCATCGCCATCACGGTCGGCTCGCCATGCGCCACCTTCACCGGCCGGCCGGCCCTGGCGCTCTCGTAGAGGCAGGCGGCGCGCGCCGGATCGACCACGATGAAGACGGGCCGCCGGTCGCCGAGGACGAGGGCGAGATGGCCGGCGATGGCGGCCGCGATGCCGCCGACGCCGGCCTGGACAAAGACATGTGTTGGTGGCGCGGCGAGCCGGGCGAGCACCTCGTGCGCGATCGTGGTGTAGCCCTGCATCACGAGGCCGGGGATGCGCTCGTAGCCGGGCCAGGCCGTGTCGGAGACGACGGTCCATCCCTGTGCGGCCGCCACGGCGGCGGCTTCGACCACCGAGTCGTCGTAGGTGCCGTCGACGCGAACGATCTCGGCGCCGAAGCGGGCGATGGCCGCCAGCCGCCGGGCGCTCACCCGGGAATGGACGAAGATCACGGCCCTGGCGCCCACGAGGCTGGCGCCCTGCGCCACCGAGCGGCCGTGGTTGCCGTCGGTCGCGCAGGCGAAGGTCATGCCCGCCGCGACGGCCCTCACCGCCGGCCCGACCGCTGCATCGCCGAGCTCGCCCACGTCGACGTTGCGGCCGAGTTGGCGCGATGCTTCTTCAAGCACCAGCCGGACGACTGCATAGGCGCCGCCCAGCGCCTTGAAGCTGCCGAGACCCAGCCGGTAGCCCTCGTCCTTCACATGGATCGCACCGATGCCGAGTTCGGCGGCGAGGCCGGGAAGGTTATGCAGCGGCGTCTCGGCATGGTCGGGGCGATGGGCGAGGAAGCGTCCGACCTCGGCCGCCGCCGCCGCGCCCAGCGTCTGCGCGTCCGCCGGATCGAGCGGTTTTCCATGGTCGGGGTGGCGGTTGGCGAGAAACATTGGCCTATCCATGGATCGGGGAGTGGCGCAATTCTATTGCTCGACCGACGCAAAGTACGCTGTATTTGCCTCGGCCTAATGCAAGTTTGTTTCATCCCGGAGCTTCCCGTTGGCTTTGTCTCCCCGATCTCCGGCGCCCCTCGACCGCTTCGACCTCGCCATCCTGGCCATCCTGCAGCGGGACAATGCGACGCCGCAGCGGGCGATCGGCGAGGCGGTCAACCTGTCGGCACCGGCGGTGCAGCGGCGCATCAAGCGCATGGAGGAGGAGGGCGTCATCCAGGCCAACGTCGCGGTGGTCGATCCGGCCAAGGTCGGCCAGCCCATCACCATCTTCGTCGAGGTCGAGATGGAGAGCGAACACGCCCGCCTGATCGATGCCGCCAAGCGCCAGTTCACCGCCGCGCCCGAGGTACAGCAATGCTACTACGTCACCGGCGAGGCGGATTTCATCCTCATCGTCGTGGTGCCGACGATGGCCGCCTATGAGGCGCTGACGCGCCGCCTGTTCTTCGGCAACAACAACGTCAAGCGGTTCCGCACCTTCGTCGCCATGGACCGTGTCAAGGTGGGCCTCGCCGTGCCGCTGCTGCCGGACCACAATCGCGTCTGAACAAAGAATAAATTCACAAACCTGTTGCAGCCTCAATCCTTGTCGGAGGGAAGCCAGTCGCAACTATCAGATAACTTGCAAATACGAATGTGCCGGCCTGTCGGAGCCACGATCTAGGTGTTTGATCCCAGGCTTTGATGGATCGGATTGACGCTGAACCGCTGCGG